>NZ_LWGJ01000053.1:0-655 GCF_001635845.1 Oleiphilus sp. HI0132
ATGGTGGCGATTAATATAATCAAAGGCACGTTCAACTTCACTCCGCGCGACAGGATGTTTCGGATGCCCAAACTCAAGGGTCGCCCCTTGATCAACGACAACAAGCTGTTCAATCGCCTTTGCGTGATGCATCCAGGCATTGTCAAGTGCAATGCGTTCGAATACAAGGGGCGATAAGTCAGGTAAGGACGATGGAAAAGTGGCACCCGGGTCGTAAGTAAATAAGGGGGAAGTGAGTGTCATCGGCTGCCAAGATTGCAGACAGTTATCGAGTAGTGTCTGTAGATCGAGGGCACTAGGATGGTCTGTGAGTGATAGGTGGTATCCAAGATAACACGAAGAGGCCACGTCTACTGCGATTAGTAAAGTCGCGCGAGCTAATCGCAGAGGGATTAATTCATCATTTAAACAGAGAGTCAGCCGTCCCTGGAAATCAATGACCTGCTCATCAATTTCGACACGATCCATGACCTGCAAAGGGGGCTGGCTGGCTGGAAATTTCATTCGAGCTGTGCGCTCTCGTGCTTGAAGCGCATTCGCGAGCTTTTTATGAATATGACGACGTAAGGATTCGTAACCGTACTTATTTGTGGTATAGGGGTAGCGATCGTGTGGCCAGTGTGCATCGACCAGACACTGTTTGTACATGCCAAAA
>NZ_LWGJ01000054.1:0-1220 GCF_001635845.1 Oleiphilus sp. HI0132
ATATTATGACCTTCACGGTTAAATTGCGCAGCAAGTGACTTTTCGGCTATCGCCATACCCACCGCATTAGAAATACCTTGACCAAGAGGGCCAGTGGTAGTTTCAACTCCGGGTGTGTATCCGTATTCAGGGTGACCTGGCGTTTTAGAATGTAGCTGTCGGAAGTTTTTAAGATCTTCAATACCCAGATCATAACCGCTTAAGTGCAGCAAAGAATAGATAAGCATTGAACCGTGGCCGTTGGACAATATAAATCGATCGCGATTTGGCCAAGACGGGTTCTGAGGGGTATGCTGTAAGTGGCCGTTCCATAACACTTCAGCAATATCAGCCATTCCCATTGGCGCGCCAGGATGGCCAGACTTTGCTTTTTGAACTGCATCCATACTTAACGCACGAATGGCATTTGCTAGTTCACGACGTGACGGCATTAAATTTCTCCCGAAAGATGATCTAAAAAAGCCGCCATTCTCGCTTAAATTACCCTATTGAGCAAATAAAACTTGAACAATAGGGTAATAATATTATGAAGCCTGGGAGGCCGAGTGAACCGTACTCTGGGCAAGGTCCAGCAACTCTCGCAACGCAACTGAATACATTGAAAACTCTGCATCTTCGGTAGCTTTGAATTCAGTGAGCATCTGACGCCATCGCGCCACAAGCTCATCATGCTGCTCCATCCATAAATCGACACGTTTATTTATGTCTTTCGGGGCATCATTCAACTTCAACAAACCGACAGTTAAAGCACGCTGCTGCCAGTCTAGATCTTCTCTGAAAGCTTCACGCGCTAGTGCTTGCCAGTGAGTTAAAGGCGTAAGTGCGTTAATTTGGTAGGAGAACCAAGTTAGCTCTAAGCGATTGCCCAGTAAGTAGTAAATTTTGGCAACCTGATCCAGAGAGCCATCACCCTCTTCCTGCGCCTCTATAATCCCAAGCGCAGAATACAAATGACTGGCCCCAGCGACAATACCTGCGAGCTTTTCCGGCACACCTTGCTCGACCAGGCTATCAAACTTATCTTGCCATAACTGGGCAGATGCGCCAGTCAGGTAACTTGGTAACGATTTAGCAATCTTGGCTATACCAGTTTTGAAACGGTCCATATTCTCAGTAACGTTTAATTCACTGCGACGATTTCTGATCAGCCAGCGACATGCTCTGCGCATTAAACTCATTAACTCAGCCATCATACTGTACTGGAGGTCACTGGAAATAAG
>NZ_LWGJ01000055.1:0-1013 GCF_001635845.1 Oleiphilus sp. HI0132
CTTGGTGCTAATACTCGCCAATGGATATCAAGCAAACAAAACGGTTCCTAATTGGTGTTTCTATTCAAGTGTCACCGAGCTAATGCTGGTTTTAACCTTTTCGCCTGTTTTTAAGTGATAAACAACTTTGGCAGGATAGTAGGGGCTGCGTTTTTGCGCCGGAATCGTTTCGTTAATTGACCATTCTTCAATCTTAATTACTTTTCCATTTGCGTCAATTAGCTGCGTGCGCAACTGTAGAGCGCCAATGTTCAGTGGACTATGGTTTTCTATTGTCACCAATAAAGGCCCTTTAGGGTCTTGAACATGCTTGGCCTTTAAGTATTTTTCCGGTGTTTGCTTAATTTCGATTAGGGCCAGTTTTAGTTTTGCCTGTTGACCTATATCGCCTTGCGCCTGGGCTGCTTGTGCATAGTACTTAAGTGCTTGTTCCTGATTCTGAGACTCGCTGTATAGCTCTCCTAATTGTAGGGCAGCAATACTTGTTGGTAGTAAACGCATGCTATAGCGATAATCATCAATGGCATAGCTAGATTGGCCTAGAGCGGCATAGCTTTGAGCACGCTTTAAGTAATAAGAAAATTGATTTGGGTTGAGCTCTGTGGCGCGCATATGGGCCGCAAGTGCAGAATCTTTATTTCCCTTAGCGGCCAATGCATCGCCTTTTATGGCGCTAAATAGTGCTTCTTTAGGTTCTATATTACTTGCTTTAGAAATAAGGCTAAGCGCCAGGTCGTAATCTTTTTGTGCCAGGGCGGCATTCGCCTGGTCTGCCAGGTCGTAAGCTTCTTGTTTACTCTTGAGGTAGGCGATGGCTTGTTGATACGCCTCTTTACCCGAGAAGGCGTCTTTGACAGGGTTTGAGGCAGCGTATTTGATATTTGCTTCTACCCGTTCTTGAGAGGGCGGGTGTGAAGCAAATAAACCGTCAAGCCATGAACTTTTTTGCTGCTTTGATAGTGAGACAAAAACCTTTTGAAGTTCAACAGCGCCCTGCAGGTTGTAGCCAGCCT
>NZ_LWGJ01000056.1:0-897 GCF_001635845.1 Oleiphilus sp. HI0132
CTTAGCTTAAGTAATAATTGAATGCTTGGGATTAAAGCGATGCTTAGCATAACAAGTGCGGAGCCTATGCAGGTCGCGCCGCATAATTGTGAACCGCGAATTTTTATTCGTTGAACAGGGTCTTGTAGCGCAGACTTCCAGTGCCTAAAAGCAGCGGGTTCAGGTATGCATAGTTGTGCTCGGCCGCTTTTAGTATGGCTCAGTTCGTGAATGTAATGCTGGTCTTGGTCGCGCTGATATAAAACCATAATTGATAAACTTGCAGCAATTACCATTGAGGCAAGTAGAACCTGCCCAAATGAAATATAGATGCTGCTGGTTATTGCAGCACCTATCATGCCTAGGCTTAGCAAGCTAATCATTGATATCAGTGCAATAAAAGTTTTGCAAGTACGTGAGTGTTTGCGGCGAGTTTTGAGAATACGAAGTTTTACTTTGTCGCCAACGTGGAAGTTGCCTGAGGCTAAGTGGTCAATTGCGGTAAAGCGAACCGGGCCTCCTTCATGCGGGTACTCAATGACAGGGTAAAAACCATTTTTAACGTAGGTTTGGCTAGTACTATTGTCGGCATGAGAAGTAAGGCTAGAGAATACTTGATGGATTGACACTACTTTTCCGTATTTAGCGTATGCGCCACGGAGAAAACGTGAATAGTCTCGATATAAAAAGGAACCGGCGACGGCAAGCGTCAAGCTTATTATTAAAGTAAAGGCGTCCATTAAATCCCAATTCTCCTGTACCAGAATCCATTTAGGTGCATGACTACAAAAAAGCGAGTGCCTTGAGACGGTAATAGTGTGTGGCAGGTCTCAAAGTGAGTGCGAATTGTCGCATAGATTTCGAAATCTGCAATGTCTTTTTAGAAATAATCAGGTCTTTTTACAGGAAAATAGCGAA
>NZ_LWGJ01000057.1:0-1444 GCF_001635845.1 Oleiphilus sp. HI0132
GCCTTCAAGTTTTTTGCAACTTCGTGTAAAGGGTCGCGCGTATCAAAACCAAAGATAAGCGCCTCATAATCACTTGCGTGATAGGTTTTAAGGATGCAGCTCAGCAAATCTTGAAAGATATCAATCCGGTTGTCGGCACAAAGAACCGTGTGAAGGCTAAGGTAGCTCGCTAAACTTCCAGGACTTGGTAGCTGGAGGCCGCCAAAGAATTTACTCTTAATATTATTGATGTGCCTGAGGGCTTTCATCTTGCCTTGGTAGGATACAAAGCGCGTTTGTTTAAAATCTTTTTGGTTCCATACGGCGCACATACCGATAAGTTCATCGTCATCATAAGCGAGGAAATAATTTTCGATATCGACCCCGCGATAGTAATTGTCTTTGGTGCCAATTTTTGAAAAGTCATAGACAGGGTAAAATTGCTTTGATGGCGCATGCTTATCGAAAAAAGACTGCATCTGAGCTTTATCGGCATTGCTAGCTCGTCGCACTAAAAGTGTTGTGGCTTTATGCTGCTTCTTATACAGATCTACCATATAAGTACGAAATTGTCCGGCCTGGTGATAAGTCGGCAAACTTAGACGGCCACTTCCGACTGAGTTGATAGAGGCTTTATTCTCGTCCAATATCACAGTCTGCATCCACTCATCCTGCATCAGTTCTCGATACTTTTTGAATAAACGTAACAGTGTCCTTCCGCCACGATAATCCTGGTGAATACGTAGATCATTGCCGTAACGGGTTAATCTTTTTTCGCCGTCGACATAAACTTCGCGCTTACCAATACTGAATGAGGCCAACAAGGTCTCTGTTTTATGATCAATCATGACCCAAACATCCGGATCTGTTGTGGTCACCTTTGTTGCATGAAAAAAGTTAGGTGCGCGCTCAAAATTCAGGTGCACTTCTCCTTCCTGTGGCGTTTGATCAATCAGGCGTAGTAGTGCAGCTGAATCACCATCTTCGGCGGGGCGAATTTCGTAGCGCTGGCTCATTAGCTTACGGCCTCGACTCTGTTTTGCTGTTCATTGCTTGCGCTCGAGTATTGAGGAGAGAATAGTTCGTTTTGCCAAAGTACCAGAGGTTCAATTTTAACGTTACCAGCCACCATGCCACGCGCTATCTTATGCGAGGTATAAACCTGCATGGCATCTTCCATGAGCAAAACGTGCGCATGATCGAGCTGACCAAGTTCGCGAGCAAGTTTATAGTGAAAGTTCTGGAGCAAAAATTCTTCTAGTTCGCGATCAAGTTCGACCTGTAGGTTTTTCTGCTCGCAAGTGTTAAGTCTGTTATATGTAGCCTGGTTTTCGCATAACAAAGCATAGCGAGGTAAGTTTGCTTCAGAATAAGAAGGGAGCGCGAGTAAGCTTATTGGCAAAATAGCGTCATGCATGGAAAACTCATTAATAATATTAACTGCCAGCTCTGGCGACAGTTTCTC
>NZ_LWGJ01000058.1:0-3707 GCF_001635845.1 Oleiphilus sp. HI0132
GGGACGGCTGACTCTCTGTTTAAATGATGAATTAATCCCTCTGCGATTAGCTCGCGCGACTTTACTAATCGCAGTAGACGTGGCCTCTTCGTGTTATCTTGGATACCACCTATCACTCACAGACCATCCTAGTGCCCTCGATCTACAGACACTACTCGATAACTGTCTGCAATCTTGGCAGCCGATGACACTCACTTCCCCCTTATTTACTTACGACCCGGGTGCCACTTTTCCATCGTCCTTACCTGACTTATCGCCCCTTGTATTCGAACGCATTGCACTTGACAATGCCTGGATGCATCACGCAAAGGCGATTGAACAGCTTGTTGTCGTTGATCAAGGGGCGACCCTTGAGTTTGGGCATCCGAAACATCCTGTCGCGCGGAGTGAAGTTGAACGTGCCTTTGATTATATTAATCGCCACCATAGTCATAAATTACCTTCGACGACAGGATCGCATCCGCGTGACCCTAAGCGAGAAGATGCAAAAAACCGAACTAAACCTCCTGCCATCAGTCTGCAAACGTTTGAAGAAGCGCTTAGCATTGTGTTGACTCAACATAACGTACTAAGTAAAGGCGGAAGAAATGCCGGATCTTCCCCTCTAACGTTGTTTGCGCATCAATGGCAACATCACTGGCACCCCAGTGTCGTAAGTAAATAAGGGGGAAGTGAGTGTCATCGGCTGCCAAGATTGCAGACAGTTATCGAGTAGTGTCTGTAGATCGAGGGCACTAGGATGGTCTGTGAGTGATAGGTGGTATCCAAGATAACACGAAGAGGCCACGTCTACTGCGATTAGTAAAGTCGCGCGAGCTAATCGCAGAGGGATTAATTCATCATTTAAACAGAGAGTCAGCCGTCCCTGGAAATCAATGACCTGCTCATCAATTTCGACACGATCCATGACCTGCAAAGGGGGCTGGCTGGCTGGAAATTTCATTCGAGCTGTGCGCTCTCGTGCTTGAAGCGCATTCGCGAGCTTTTTATGAATATGACGACGTAAGGATTCGTAACCGTACTTATTTGTGGTATAGGGGTAGCGATCGTGTGGCCAGTGTGCATCGACCAGACACTGTTTGTACATGCCAAAAATGGAATGAAGTAATAAGGTTGGTGCGTATCGTGCTTTTTTCAAGTGCGCAGCAATAGCCTCATCGATCATGACTTCGATACTAGGCAGTTCGCTGAGCAAGGCTTGAAACGCCCCTTTTTCACCGCTAGGTTTGAGCACGCTTGGCAGCGCAATAAGTCGTTCATTTGCTTTGAGATGTTGATGGGGAATTAGCGCTTTTGTCAACGGCCATTGACCGTCATGATCCTCGGTAAAACAACGATTAAGTAACTGAGTGATCCGGCCAGGGGATAAGGCGACACGCTCTGCTACGTGGTTAAGTGCGTCGCCATTTAGTACGCAACAAGCTACTTGTTGGTTACGTAGGAACGTACTTCGCACAGAAACCGGTAAGGCATCGACCTCAACCAATGGCCAATTATTGTAATCGTAGTAGTGCGGCGCTAGCGCGAGGGCATGTCGCCAACGGGACATCGGGATAACTCCAGATCATAACTGAGTCGACATTGGGTTAAATTCCCCTGAATTTTGCCGCGATGAAGTAGCCTGAATAAGGCAACTTCACTCATTGCGCGCGATTCACGGTCCAAAGGGTGTAACCAGTGACGTAAGGGGAAGGTCTGGCCTAGGGGCCACTCAAGCAGAATATTTAATTCGTGGTTGTCGGTGTTTACATGACGCGCACGATATAGCACGCGAACGATACGCCACCAATTTAATGCTTCCGTTTCACGTTCACGGGCTGATTCGTTGGCAATAAGTTCAAAGATTAGATTATGTAACTGGCAGAATGCTTTGAGTGCGGCAAGCTTTTCGTCATCCCATTCACCCCGCGGTTTAAGTTCGATAATGTAGCGACCATCACGTTTTAATACATAGGCATCGGGCCGATAGGGCACGCCTCGGTACCGAAGTTTTAGCGGTTGAGGAATGTAACTAACCACGCGAGGGTCGCCTTCTTGCAGGGCAGCATATAGGTACTCGTCATAGGAGTGAAATTCAGCGGCACCGGGATATTTGATCATTGCTTGGAGGCGACATTCGACCGCCGTGCGAAATGCGCGACCGTTGGTATGTTGTTGTGGCACTAAACTCTCAGCGGTGACAAGTCGCGCTAATCTTAGCTGCTCTCGCGTCATGTACACATCCTCAGTAGACCGAAGAGACTGTTATTTTACGTGGTAAACAACACATAAAAATAGCCTGTATTTCTGCACCAATAACCCATACATTGGTACATAGTTACTATACCTTTGTTTCTAATGGTTATTTGTTCTAGTAAGAGTGCTGTTTGGCTAAAAATAGTGGCTATAATTACCTTTAACTTGCTCCAAAATTAGGAGGCAAAAATGGAACACTTATTTGAAAAACCAAAGCAGTTATTTGAATACCGTGTTTTTGCGCAAAACCGTGAAACTTCAGGTTACCTATGCTCTTACACTTGGAATGAGTTAATCGACCATAGAGCATCGCTCTTCAACATTGATAGTAAGTACCCAAGATATTTGGTAAAGCCAGAGATATTGACGCTACTTAATAATGAAAAATATTTACCCAGAAGGTTGTTGTTAGATTTAATGTGGAGTACTGGAGCAACTGTTTCTGAAGTTCTAGGTTTAAAGCGTGAAAGCTTTAAACGGTCAGGAAGTGTTATTTTGAAGCGGCTTCATAGTAGGGCTGGGAGGCCCACAAAAGCTCAGCAAGAAATGATCTCATCTCGATCTATCTCAATTAAAGATTCGGATCTAAAAGATCGTATTGAGTCTTACATTATTGGAAACCAAATTAAACACAATCAAAGACTTTTCGGTGTGGATCGACATACTGTAAATCGTCATATACATAAACTGGTCGAACGTTCGGGAGGCTCCCCCTTTAATATAACCGCTGAAACCTTTAGACATAGCTTTGCAGTGCATCTAATGCTCTCGGGAGTACCTCAAACTAGAATCAGAAAACTTTTGGGCTTAAAAAAGTACCATCAAATAGAAAAATATGAAAGAGCCATTCCCGAAGATGTTGATGATGTTTTAAGAGGTGTACTAGATAATTACCAATACCTGTGTCTTTATCTTTCTGAAAGCGGACGTTGGCGGTTTTTGTTTACTTTGGTCAAATTAGGCTAGTAATAGCTCTCTTAAGTCATAGCGTTAACATCATGTAATTTTTTGTAAACTTATGCTACATGAGTCACGGATTGCATTAGTGAATGATGTTTAAATGGACGTCCATTTTTTACGTACGTCAATCTATTGCCGGTGAAGTGTGTCGGCAGAATTTAACAAGGAAATTGTTTATGTCTAAGTTACTATGCGGTCTAGCAGCCGGTATTCTAGTAATCAGCTCTACAACAGCTAACGCTGGATTAATTGGAGATACGGTAGATATTAAAGACAGGTTTGGCACACAATCAGCCGTTGTCGGGGCAGGGAGTGAGACGCGCACAGGTGGGTATGGTTTTGGAGTAAGTCATTTTATCAACTTGTCGGACAACGAGCTCTCAATTGGACTGGTTAATAGCTCAGCGACTCAGTGGGACTGGTCTGGATCAAATGGTGATTTCTGGGAAGTTCTAAATATGGATTCTGTTGTAGACTCTTCAGCAGTAATTTCAGGTTTTTCACAAGTTACA
>NZ_LWGJ01000059.1:0-1023 GCF_001635845.1 Oleiphilus sp. HI0132
TGCTGAAGCTTTAAGAGGAGCAAATGCGTCGCGTATTCACACCTTTATAGCAACCTCCCCGATCCATATGAAGTATAAGCTTCAAATGGAGCCAGATGCAGTTGTCGAGCAAGCTGTGCGAGCAGTAAAAAGAGCGCGAAGCTATACAGATGATGTCGAGTTTTCATGTGAAGATGCTGGTCGTTCAGAGTTGGATTTTCTTTGTCGTATTATAGAGCAAGCGATTAATGCTGGTGCTTCCACAATAAATATCCCGGATACGGTGGGCTATGCGATTCCCGAGCAGTTTGGTGAAACCATAAAAAACCTTATCGAGCGAATTCCAAATTCAGACAAAGCTATTTTCTCGGTTCATTGTCACAATGATCTCGGCTTAGCTGTTGCAAACTCTTTGTCTGCGGTAACCAATGGTGCACGCCAGATTGAATGTACTATTAACGGATTGGGTGAGCGAGCCGGAAATGCTTCTTTGGAAGAGGTTGTAATGGCAGTTCGTACACGATCTGACTTGTTTGACCTATCGACAAATATCGACTCTACACAGATCGTGCCTTGCTCGCGGTTAGTGTCGACGATTACCGGCTTCCCGGTTCAGCCAAATAAAGCAATTGTTGGTGCAAATGCGTTTGCGCATGAGTCTGGCATTCACCAGGATGGTATATTGAAGCATCGAGAAACTTACGAAATTATGAAGGCTCAAGATGTTGGCTGGCATACTAATAGTCTGGTTCTAGGTAAACACTCTGGCAGAAATGCATTTCGTTCCAGAATAGAAGAGCTTGGAATTTCATTGGAGTCTGAGACTGAGTTAAATCAGGCGTTTGCAGCATTTAAAGAATTGGCAGATAAAAAACACGAGATATTTGATGAGGATCTGCATGCATTGGTAAGTTCGACTAAATCTCTAGATCAGGTCGATCTCTATTCCTTGGTTTGTTTGTCAGTGTGTTCCGAGACAGGTGTTGTGCCTGTCTCAAAGGTTACTTTGCTCGTCGATGGAGAGGAAAAGTCTGCTGAGTCAGA
>NZ_LWGJ01000060.1:0-1906 GCF_001635845.1 Oleiphilus sp. HI0132
TGATACTGTGTATATGAACAGTATACAGAAGAAGCTTCTAACTGACGATCAGGAATAATTCTGGGCACAAGTTTTTAGTCCGCTCCTCACCAACAGCCGACTAAAAACGGACTATATCTCAAGGTCTGCTTTGTGAAGAAGACAGACTGTGAGAAAGGTAGTGCTTTGTGCTCAAAGCCAAAACTCTGTGACAACCTTAAATCAGGACAGCTAGGCCATATTGATAATGGCCTATTAGGTCTCGAATTGGCACTAGATAGACTATCACCTACTTATAAATTATTTCTTCAGCACGCATTCAAAACCAACTAAAGAGCTTCTTCATACATTTCAGAAAGTCGCTTTTTACTGATCGTGATATAAGACAATACCTGCTCGTGGTTGCTATGACCAAGTATTCGTGCAGCCTGTTTAAGGCTTATTCCTTTATCAATAATCGCGTTAGTGATAAGCGATTTTCGCCCTGTGTGAGAAGACGCATTATGAAAACCTGCCTTCGTGTAAATAGCTCTAATCAAGTGCTCCAGCGAATCACACGCCCTATAGGATTTAGTGGAGCCATCATACATAACCCGCTTTTTCTCTGTCATGGCATAAGGTCTACCCCGATTGTTATATAAGAATCTGCTGTTTGGATTTAATCCCTGGTATTGAGCGCTACCAATGACTGTTCCCCACTTTTTCTTAAGGCGATACTCAATCCAATCCTGGATTATTTCGCGACTTACTGGATTAGTAAGCCAAATAGTTCGTGGCTTAAGGCGCTTACAGATCTTGGCAGGAAGATGAATTTCTTTTCTTAATTCACCTGTAGAGTTTAAAAGAGATCCAGTTTCGATTAATGCGATTTCACTGACTCGCATAGCAGCATGAGAGAGAACCAGAGCGCAGCGCTTACCCTCTTTGTGAGTCATCAGATTTGCGACCGCAAGAGCGTGTCGAATTTCTTTCTTGGATAAAGCTTCAGCTTTACTCATGTCTGTATTTTCCCTTGTAGTACGAAGATACAGACAAAGCATTATCGGCCCTGTCTAAGAAGACTAACACACTAAGTTTATTGGCTTCCACGGAAAATAGGTTATTCCTACGGTCATTTACTTCTTCACTCTATTTCATTGGCAAGTGACTTTTCTTAACCTCAAAACAGATTGAAACTAAGGTAATGTGTCTTTGATCCTTTTATCGTTCAAATCCCTGACATAAAACCATACAGTATTTTGAATTTCTTTATTCAAGGTACAATCATGAAAAACACATTCGTTATTTGGGTATTTTTAATAGTAACTACCAGTAGTTTTGCTTACGGATTTAACAAGCTTAACAACGAGGTCCAATTACTTAAGAACCAGCCTCAGTCTCAATACAACGTCTCTCAGGAACAAATTGCGCTGCTTGTTCAAAATGAGATGGCTAGATACAAGCAGAAAGACTCTAAGAAAGCATTAGAAACACTTAAGAATCAATATTCTTTGGCCTCTGACTCTTCTACTGAATTACGCTACGGAAAAGAAGGCGCTCGTTTCACTTTTGAAATGTACTCAGACATTGAGTGCCCTTACTGCCGACAAATGTTTTTCGACGTTAAGAAGGTCGTCGATAACTCTAAAGGCGTAATTAACTGGGAATACAAGCACTTCCCTTTAGGTGGTCATAACCCGATGGCTGCAATCGAAGCCCAGGCAATTGAATGCATTGCCCAAGAACAGGGTAACCAGTCTGCATGGGTTGCTTTAGATCAATTCATTAAACAAACGCAGGGGAACGGTAAAGGGGTTTCTCAAGGTATTCCTGAATTTGTTAGAACATTTGGTCTGAATGGTTCAATGCTCAAGAACTGCATGCTTTCAGACGAAGCAAAGGTTGCTGTCAATGAGGACTATGGACAAGGCGCTAATAAGGGCGTTTC
>NZ_LWGJ01000061.1:0-740 GCF_001635845.1 Oleiphilus sp. HI0132
TAATTTTTATATTGCGGGTAAGATGTACCTGCTTTTGTTCAGTGCCTTTATTTTTGTTAAGCATTGAAAGTCATTCAGCATACGGGAAAGGACGATGAATAAGTCATCTAGCGTTAGCTTTATCGGAGATCGCAATAGTCGACCTTCCAGGCTCGATAACGCAAGATCAGCTGAAGCTCTCAAAATTTGCAATATTGTTGTAAGAGACATGCATGCCCTTCTGCAAGGCATGTTTGACGGCATAGATGACTCTTTTTTCGAGCTTGCTAACAATGCTAGAAACAACAATGAACAAAACCGCTTCTTTGAAGCAATGCGCGATATTCGCATTAAGCGCAAGAATATTGAGAATGACTTTAAGTCCAGTATCGAAGCGCAGTTTTCCCTTGAGCAAGTTCTTACTCCCTCTTCGAAACTAAACGCACCAGTCGAACCGAAAGGTTTTGAAAGTCTAAGCCTAGTTCAGAATGACGACCTCGAAGAGGAAGTCGCGATATCATCTATGGCGACTAAAGCCCAGGCAAATTTTCAAGGCCCTTTACTTCAGTTTCATACTCGAATTTGCAACCTATACGGCTGCGAGAACAATGAAGATGCAAACCTTCCTCTAGGCTTAAAAGACGTAATAGAAAGCTTTACAAGCGCCTGTGAAGTGCTTGAAATAGAGTTAAAAGAGCGGTTAATTGTTTTTAAGCAATTTGATCGATATGTTCTATCAAACCTTGGTCCTGTGCTAGACG
>NZ_LWGJ01000062.1:0-975 GCF_001635845.1 Oleiphilus sp. HI0132
AGAATACTAACTACTACTCTGGCGAAACCTACACTGTATTACCTTCACATATGGATGAGTTAAAGTCTTTGGAACTAAGCCCTAAGCAGAATGCTTCGTTGGTCAGTTCGGATAATGTTTATATCATGACGCAAACCGGAGATGAGGTCTTGGATTTCGCACAGGCTTTAGCATGTCTGCCTAAGGCTAAACTCTGGGTTCAGGCCGGTGGTGATCATGCATTTTGTGATTTTGAAAAGGTTTTGCCTTCCCTGCAATACTTTCTTTTATAGTCAGCGAATCGTCGCTATTTATGCCTTATAAAATAATTGGTGGTTTTTTCCCCAGTCAATCAGGTAAAATGCCGCTCTAATTTTACTCTATTTATTCCTAACTTCTCGGAGAATGCTCTTGGGCTCAAAAACCGCATTATATGAGGTGCATCAGGATTCCGGTGCCAAGATAGTAGATTTTGGTGGCTGGGACATGCCTTTGCATTATGGCTCTCAAATTGAAGAGCATAAAATTGTGCGCCAAAGCGCGGGTATGTTCGATGTGTCGCACATGACAATTGTTGATGTACAGGGTAAAGACTCTCGTGACTATCTTCGTTATTTGTTAGCGAACGATGTCGACAAGCTGCAAGAAACAGGCAAAGCACTCTATAGTGGCATGTTGGATGAGAAGGGTGGTGTGATCGACGACCTGATTGCTTATCGTATGCCTAAAGACTATCGCCTAGTGGTTAATTGCGGTACGCGAGAAAAAGACCTGGCTTGGATGAACAAGCAGGCTGAAAAATTTGATGTGGAATTGATTGAGCGCCCCGAGTTAGCCATGGTGGCCATTCAAGGCCCCGAAGCTATACAGAACATTAAGCAGGCTTCTCCTGATAATGCCGAGCTTATCGATAGTTTAAAAGTGTTCCAAGGCTTGGAAGCTGGCGATTGGATGTTCTGTCGCACCGGCTATACCGGTGAAGACGGTTTGGAAGTC
>NZ_LWGJ01000063.1:0-1103 GCF_001635845.1 Oleiphilus sp. HI0132
CGATTTCAGAATGGCAGATATGGCCGCGAAGGGGCAAGGCGCACCATTAGTCCCCGCATTTCACCAAGCAGTATTTGGCGACTCAAACGAAACGAGAATCGTTGCCAATATTGGCGGCATCGCGAACATTTCAGTGCTCTCAAAAACAAAGAACAAGCTATCCGGCTACGACACAGGCCCCGGAAATATGCTTATGGACCTATGGATTCAAAGCCGCTTAAAGAAAGCGTACGATCATAATGGCGACTGGGCGAGCACAGGGTCTGTTATCGAAGATTTATTACAGGGTTTTCTCGACGAGCCCTATTTCAAACAAACAGCACCCAAAAGCACCGGTAAAGAACTGTTTAACTCAGCATGGATAGCCAATAAGATTGCAAACAGCACATTCCAAAGCGAAGATATTCAGCGCACGCTACTCGAGCTAACGGCCAGCACAATTAGTAACAGCATCATCACCAGCACTAATGGTGATGGCTGCGACATCTTCGTCTGCGGCGGCGGCATCAATAATCAACTACTAATGACTCGCCTCCAAAACCTGCTTCCAAGCTATCGCTTAAGTTCAACCCTCGACCTGGGAATAGACCCGCAATTGGTTGAGGCCAGCGCTTTCGCCTGGTTAGCAAGACAAACACTGAACAACCTGCCAGGCAATGCCTGCTCCGTTACGGGAGCAAGCAAGAGCAAAATATTAGGTGGAATTTACCCCGCTTGAAGCGATTCCTTCGAAGCCTCTTCCGTATTTTGTTCTGGCTGCCACTTCTTTATTAACCCCATAACCTTGTAGCCTTTTACCCCCATCATTGCGCTAGCAGTCATCACACCTGCCATCAATGCGCCACCAACACCCGCAGTCACTACATCAGCACCGGTAAGGTAGAAGTTTTTAATCGGCGTTACCGGATGCAACCACGCCTGTTCAAAGCGCTCTACGCTATGGTCAATACCATAAATCTCGCCTTCTTCATTCCATTGAAACCATTGAGTCGAAAGCGGCGTCGAAAGCTCAACATAATCAAGAGCATCTTTTAATTGTGGCATTTGCTCGTAAAGCATATTCATCAATTTTTCAGTAAGCTTCACCTTAAGCGCTTCGTACT
>NZ_LWGJ01000064.1:0-1079 GCF_001635845.1 Oleiphilus sp. HI0132
CTGAGCGTTCAGACAAAGCAAAAGGTAAGATTCTTCGACAATGGATGAGCGAGCACGTTTTACCAACTTTTGATGGTCGCATTCTGCCAGTCGATAAAGAAGTTGTATTGGTGAGTGCAAAATATCACGTTCCAGATCCAAAGCCATATAGAGACACTTTAATTGCAGCGACATCTTTTGTTCACGATATGACTATCGTAACGCGCAACGTTTCAGATTTCAGTCTGGATAACCTCAAAATATTAAACCCTTGGGAACAGAGTTAGGTAAGCCAGGCATTATATAGAGCTGGGTTACAGTAATTCATTTACATAAACGTCTTATAATATATCCGATATTTCTGAATATCGGATATATTGAATATCAGAAAATCAAGGCTATGCTTAATCTAAAGCTCTTTGATAACGATTAAGAAATGAAGGACCCTAAGCGAAACCCGCCATCACCAATCATTGATAACCTAGAGTTTATTGGCAATCCATTTAAAGTCGCGCCGCAGAGCCCAAACTGGATAAGCTTTTCTGACGCTCAGCAAGATCTAGAGTTGTCATTGAAGTTTCTTTATAGCTATAACGGCAGTACAGCCACATTCAATAGCTATCGAAGAGAGCTCGAACGACTTTTACAATGGTCCTGGCAAATCGAAAAGACTTCAATTCTTGAGCTACAGCGTGAGCACATAGAAGAATTCATTAATTTCTGTATCAACCCACCTGAAGCTTGGATAGGTATAAAGAATGTCGCCAGGTTTAAAAAGTCGCCTGACGGGAGGATACCTAATAAAGACTGGCGCCCGTTTGTTGTTAACGTGTCAAAAGAAGAGTTCAAGCGAGGAAAAGAAGCAAATATTGGGGAATACTTTCCTTCTCAAGCTGCGATAAAAGCAACGTTTACAGCGATATCCTCATTTTATGACTATCTTCTGCAAGAGGGCGAAGTTTCATCTAATCCGGTCGCCTTAATACGACAAAAAAGTAAATTCATTAGCCGTGATCAACAAGCTCCAATTGTTCGCAGAATTAGTAATATTCAATGGGATTACGTCCTTGAAACGGCTGAGTTGCTAGCAGATCAAGATC
>NZ_LWGJ01000065.1:0-1003 GCF_001635845.1 Oleiphilus sp. HI0132
TAACATGCCACTGTATTCTGGTGGCGCAACACAGGCGGGTGTTCGCCAAGCTCGCCATCAGGTCGCCGAGGCAAAACACAATCTGACCTTAGCGCAACGTCAGGCGAAAATAGAAACACGTACCGAGTTTATTAGTCTGAAAACCAACATTCAGACAGTTGAGTCACTTCAACAAAATATCGTTTCTCGTGAAAGTGCTTTAGAAGCAACGCGTGAAGGTTACAAGGTAGGTACTCGAAATATTGTTGAAGTACTTGATGCCGAGCGTAACTATTTCACTGCACTTCGTGACTACGCGAATGCTCGCTTCGATTTTGTAGAAAGTAGCCTACGCATAAAACGCGCAGCGGGAACCTTAAGTGTTAAAGACATTGAAGCTCTGAACGCCTGGCTATCGCCCGGCCAGTAAGCTCTAGCTTTCTTCAAGCAAGGGCTGCAGGTGGTCAACAACACGTTTCACCGCTCCCTTGCTAGCCTCAACTTTCTGCAATGCATTTTGCCCCATTTCCTGAGCCCGTTCCGGGTTTGAAAATAGCATTCCGAGCGACTCGAGCAACGCGAGTTCATCTGCCACAATTTCCATACCCTTGGCTTCGACCAGTTGATGACAAATAGCTTCAAAATTAAAGTAATGGGGGCCAATTAAAATCGGCAACCCCAAAGCGCCTGGCTCAATCGGGTTATGGCCACCAATTTCGGTAAATGAACCGCCTATTACCGCAACCTGAGCTGTCGCATAAAAATCCATCAACTCCCCCATGGTATCCACCACAAATACTTCTGCATCGCTGGGAATTTTTTCAAATTCGCTTCTTCGTGCGGTGTTAAAGCCTTGCTTATTTGATTGCTGAAAAGCACTTTCGAAGCGCTCAGGGTGCCTAGGCACTAATACCAGCAAGGCATCGGGAAAGCGCTGCCTCAAACGTTCATGCACTTTTAAAACCAGCTCGTCTTCGCCTTCATGCGTACTCGCCGCGACCCAAATCTTAGGCTTAGCGGGTAA
>NZ_LWGJ01000066.1:0-819 GCF_001635845.1 Oleiphilus sp. HI0132
AAGGGCTAAGCAAAGAAGCTATCCCATTATCTGCACGCTTAATGGCGATTGCCGATGTGTATGATGCCTTGATCTCCAAGCGTTGTTACAAAAGCGCCATGACACATGAACAAGCTTTAGAGATTATGCGCGAGGGCAGAGCTCAACACTTTGACCCAGTGATGCTTGATGCCTTTCTGGATAACTGCCACTTATTCCTGGCAATCGCTGATAAGTACAAAGACGAGTAAGTGCTCGCTATACTTACCGGACAAATAATTCGATCTGTTGTAGCGCAGTATCTGCCTCTCTAACACGTGGAGCAAATATCTTAAAGACGTGAAACAACCCCTCAAACACATCGTAAGTGAAATCACATTCGCTTTCATTTACGCGCTGGGCGGACGTATCGCCTGCCCAGTATCGTCAGCGCCAAGCTTAACCGTACTATAACCTTTACTTGGCAAAGCCCGGCTTTTCAACTGCGCCCAGGTACTCTACCTTTAGCTCCTTAACTAAATCAGCCATCGATTTAATTGTGTGAATGCCCGATACGCCTTCACCAGCACTCCAAAAGTCCTTCCATGCATTACTACCTGCCAAATCAAGATCGACACTTTCCTTGGCCTGGTAACTTGCCAAGTCAACGCCAGCACGCTCAATTGACGGCTTAAGGAAGTTACACTTCACGCCAGTAAAGGTATCTGTGAAGATCAAATCTTTAATCCCTGATTCAACCAACATCTTTTTGTAGTCAGGGTCTACCTCGGCTTCTTCGGTGGCTATAAAGCGTGTTCCCATATAAGCAAAGTCTGCTCCCAGCACTTCAGCTGCACGTAT
>NZ_LWGJ01000067.1:0-702 GCF_001635845.1 Oleiphilus sp. HI0132
TCGCACCCAAAACCTGACAAACTTTGGCAATGGCACGATTGACACCAACAATATCGGCTACCCAATTGGTGTTGATAAAGGCACAGGTAATGAGAATATAGGGCAAGGCAACAACGGCTGCATTGGTGTCTGGCAGGGCGTATTGGAAAACCCGCCCTCAGTTGTTGTTGGCAACAACAATGAAGCCTATCGAGCTTACCGCCACACCGGCAACAGAGTCTGCAGCTACGCTTATCGCCTTAACGGCGACACTGGCAATCGCAATAACAGCTCCTTGGTTATCAAGTACGACTCGCGCGACGGTAGTGTCGTAAGCTGCGGCACTCACGCAGATCTACCCGCTTGCTAACTCTTCCTTAAGCGCTTGATGATCATCAACGATTTATTTCTGTTTTAGCGATACACTGCACACGCTAAACTAATAACCCGTTTTTCATCGTCGATACTGACAGAGCTATTTATGTCGAACACAAATCAAAGCTGCTGCGATTCAGCCGTCAAACACACCCTTAATCCTTTAGATGATATCATTGAGCGCTTAAAAAAATTGGCAAACCCGATATCGGAGACAGAATCAGTTGCACTTATTGATGCACACGAAAGAGTGCTCGCTGAAGACTTAGTCTCTACACTTAATGTACCGCCCACAGATAACAGTGCCGTTGACGGCTACGCACTAAACCTTGATGACTTCTCTGAGGG
>NZ_LWGJ01000068.1:0-624 GCF_001635845.1 Oleiphilus sp. HI0132
CAAGCTCTATCAGTTAGATCTTTAACTGCATTCAAGGTTGGAACGGTAAATACCTCGCCATCTTTCGGCGCTAGAACAACAAATATATTGTCTGATTTTGAATAGGTGTTTTGGAGTGTTTCAAATGCTACCAATTGTTCATTATCTTCTGAAAAGAATACTCGATAGTTTGAGCTGAACCCAATATTGCTAGCTCCGCTTGCTATAAAAAATACAATAGCTAAGGAGGCAATGATGATTAACCATCTGAACTTAATAATCTGCGCGGCAAGTCTATCGACCATAACAATGAACCTTGTAGTAAAAAGTCTTATTTTTGTGGCTGCTAACAATAGTATGTTATTGCCCCGTTGTTCTAATTTAATGCAATCAAACGCTAAATTTTGATGCTTTTATTGTAGTGCTGTTCCTATTTTGGTGTTAATAGGCTAAATTTAGAAATAATGTTCCGTATATGGAATGTATGCGGCTAACTCTAAATGCGAGAGTAAGAGAAGGGTACGAATTGATGCAAGACTTAAATGAAATGGCGATATTTGCAGTGGTTGTCGGATCGGGAAGCTTCACCAAAGCAGCGGACAAACTTAAGCTACCTAAATCTACCGTAAGCCGAAAAGTGAGTCA
>NZ_LWGJ01000069.1:0-6171 GCF_001635845.1 Oleiphilus sp. HI0132
AAAATATGAATAGTGTTAGCAGGTTGCCTGAGAAGCAAATTGCCATAACGGAACTGATCGCCAGTGCGAAGCAGCAGAAAAATCGAGTTTGGTTTTCTTCATTGTGGCCTCGCATATAACCAATCGCGTAGATGCTGGTAATGATCCACAAGAAGCTCGCTACAATAGCGAAAAGTACGCCAAGGGGTTCAACTTCAAAGCTGATCCCAAGACCTGGAAATAAGTCGATAACATCAAGCTTAAGGGCAACACCCTGAAAGGTATAGTCGGTAATTGCTAATACGATAGAGAATAAGATAGCTGCTGTACTTAATGTGACAGCCTCTCTGATGTTTGGGTTCTTACCTGTTGCGATAACGATTAACGCACCAATAAAAGGTACAAGAATCGAGAGGGTGATCAGCTGTGATGGCTCAATACCTTGCCAGAGGTTCATGGAGAAACCTCCTGAGCATTAATACTTAAGGTTGTATTCTGGAATAACCATTGAGATGCGCTATTTGCAGCGTCGGTAGTCAAGCTTGTATCGATACCAAAATAAATGTTTGCCAATACAAGTGCCCACATCGGAGCCAGCATTAGCCAGGGAACTTCTTTAATATTATTAGGGTTTTGTGATTCTGGTAGTTTTTGGAAATACGCAGCCTCTAATACCCGGCCAATATAGATTACCGCTAACAATGAGCCAGCAAGTACAAGTGCAGCAAGTACCCAATGATTTTGTTCTAGCGCTGCTGTCACCAGATACCATTTACTTACAAAACCAACGGTGAGCGGTACGCCGATTATACTCAGGCCAGCAATTGTGAATGCCGCCATGGTTAAAGGCATGTGTTTGCCCAAACCTCTGAACGCTTTTATATCAACAGAGCCTACGCGATAAAAGACGGCACCGACGGCCATAAACAAAGCTCCTTTCATGAGTGCATGGTTAAATATGTGGATAAGTCCCGCCATCAAACCTGTTACGCTGACTAAGCTCAGTCCGAGAATCATATAACCAATTTGCGCAACACTACTATAAGCAAGGACTGTTTTAACGTTGCTCTGCACGGTTGCCATGTAAGAGCACTTGAAAATTGCGACGACAGCCAAGACCATCAAAATTAGATCCATGCCCATATCGGTGAAAACATGGTCAGCCCCGAATATTGTAAAGATGAAACGAATCATCACATACACTGCAACTTTAGTCGCTGTGCTGGCCAAAAACGCGGTAACAGCTGAGGGCGCATGGGTATAAGCGGGAGGAAGCCACATATGTAATGGGAATAAAGCAAGCTTGATGCTGACGCCGACCATAATAAATGCGAGCCCGGTATTGATCGTGCGGCTGCTGTCATATACGTCGATACGGCCTGCAAGGTCTAGCATGTTAAGGGTGCCTGTCTTCATATAAAGCATGCCAACGCCTATCAGGATAAACGTTGCACCGATCGTTCCCATCACTAGATAGCGAAAAGCAGCAGTTAAGCAGCGTCGATCCGAAGCCAGGCTAACAAGGGTATAGGTTGCAAGCGAGGAAATCTCAAGAAACACGAAGAGATTAAAGGCATCACCAGTAACTAGTATGCCAGAAAGGCCGGCAAGACATAGTAGGTGTGCAGTGTAGAATAGTGAGTGTTTTGATGGGTCGATTTCTTTTTCAATACTGTCCTTTGAGTAAATTAGAACAAGTGTTGAAAGCGCTGATACGGCTAACAGAATAAACGCGTTAGCGGCATCGATACGTAATTCTATCCCCCAGGGTGGTGGCCAGCCACCGACAGCATAGCTAAGTGCGCCATCAGATAGAGCTGCAACTAATAGCTGCCACGAGACCAGGCAGGCCCAAGCGCTTATTAGCGTGGCAAAACACCAAGATAGTATTGAACGGCCCAAAACGAGTGTGATAGGTGCTGCTATCAGGGGCAAAATTATAGGAAGCACAGCCAGGTGTTGGTCAAGCATTAGATGGCATCATCCTTGTTTTCAAATTCGTTCTCTTCAACTGTGCCGTAAGCCCGTTTGATCCGAACAATTAGTGAAAGCCCCACAGCCGTTGTCGCAACGCCGACAACAATTGCTGTGAGAATCAAAACATGAGGGAGGGGGTTAGAGTATTGAGAAACCCCTTCGACGACAATTGGTGCGGTGCCGCCAGTGACTTTACCCATAGAAATGTAAAGCATAAAAACTGAGGTCTGAAAGACGTTTAAACCAACGACCTTTTTGACCAGGTTATTTGCGGATATAACGATATAGAAACCGGTCATCATCAAAAATACGACGATCCAGTAATTGTAGTAATCGAGAATAAAGTTCACTGGATGTTAGACCTCTCAGCCTGGCTATCGAAGGCATAGAAAATACTAAGCATAACGGCAAACACTGTAATACCAACACCAAGTTCAATGATAATTATACCGTAGTGTTGGCCAGCGATTGGGTCTGCTGCGATTTTGTTGTAATCAAGGAATTGGCCGCCCTTAAGCATGCTGTACAAGCCAACGCTGGCGTAAAGCAGTACGCCAAAAGAGGCCATTAATTGCAAAAACTTTGGGCTTACTACTTCAAATGAGCTTGGTGTCCCAAAGACTAAAGCGTACAAAATGAAAGCCGCAGCAGCGATGACACCGGCCTGAAAACCGCCCCCAGGGCCGAAATCACCATGAAATTGAACATACAGTGCAAACAGTATAACCAAGGGAATAATTAGCTTGGCAACAACGTGCAGTACGTGGTGCGCTTTTAAACCAGATTCTGGCGCATCACTTTCTTCGCGGCGCCTTACGCCAAGTAATGCTAAGACACCAATTGCTGCTGAAAATACAACAACCGTTTCTCCTAAAGTATCGAAGCCACGATAGCTTGCAAGTACTGATGTCACCATGTTCGGTAATCCGACTTCTTTAGGTGACTCTTCTATATAGCGTGGAGCGACATGTTCGTGTACTGGGTTGTCAGGGTGCCCAAAGGGAGGCATGTCGAGCGTGCCGTAGATCAAGGCAGCGCCGGTTACGCAGACTACAACCAAAGGGAGGATTGAAGAGTGGGCACTTTGCTTTTCCTTTCTACCAGTTAATGCCAGTGTGCCAAGCATGAGTACTGTAGATATGCCCGCACCAACCGATGCCTCGGTGAACGCGACATCAACTGCGTCAAGGTTTACGAATATCAATGCTGACAGAAAACTATATATTCCGAAGAGCATGACGACAGCAAATAAATCTTTCAAAAATATAATGCGTAAAGCAGTGAGCGCCAACATAGCAAGCAGTACCAAGTCGATCAGTTCGGCCATTAGTGCGTTTGCTCCTGTTGTTCTTTCTTGGTTTCAGCAATTGTAAGTAAGCCGCCATGACGGGCTGACTTAGCAAGAGCATGAGAAGCGGTAGGACTGGTAAGCATCAAAAACACCAGTATGAATAAAAGTTTTGCGGTATTTAAATCGAAAGACGTCTGCAAGAGGAGACCGCCTATGATCAGAATGGCTGCAATAGAGTCCGTGACACTCGCTGCGTGAACGCGAGTGAAGAAATCCGGGAATTTAAAAAGTCCAACGGCACCACTTAAGCCGAAGAAAACGCCTGCTATTAGCAGGAGGCTACTAACAATATCTAAGACAAACATGTCCAACCATTATTATTTAAGTTTTATTCAATTGGCGCTGTGTATTCGAAAAAGCGAAGTACCGCAACCATCCCTGTAAAGTTGATTAATGCGTACACAATGGCAATGTCCAGGAAGTCTGGGCGTCCCATCATATAACCGGCGGCCGCAATAAAAAGAACAGTCTTGGTGCCAAACATGTTTACTCCTAGAATACGGTCGTAAACGGTTGGCGCATCGAATGCTCTGGCCAAAGCGATAGCCATAACAACCAAAATAGCGATACAAACAGCAGCGTATATTCCTGTCACTTGTTATTACCCCATATCCCGGCGATTTTATTTTCCATAGCACCTTGTTCGAGTTCTTCTAACGAGGACTTTTGCAGTGCGTGAACAGTCAGTTCACCATCCTCCAAATCTACGCTTAAGGTGCCAGGTGTGAGTGTTATGGAATTTGCGTATAAAACATGATTGCTCGGAGGTATTTCTTTTATATCTATTTTCGCCAAGCTTGGCGAAACCTTATTTGACGAAGTCCAGATCAGTTTTGTAACGTGGGCGCTAGAGCCAATGATCTGCCCAATTAGCCATGGAATGTATCGAATTAATCGTAAACCTGTCCCAATCTCTTGTGGCTCTTCATCTACTTCATCCATACGTTTTAAGACAAAAAGTACGATGATGACAGAAACGGCTCCGAAACTAAGTAATAGTGGTTGGATGTAGCCAGAAAGTAACAACCAGAACGCTGAAAGTAGTACTGCCCATTTAAATATATGCATTTAATGAATACCGGCTTTATTGTTAATTCGAATCATAGCTAGCTGGGGAACGTTGATTTGTAACATTTTTTATATGGTATTTTCAATCATTATAAGAGGTCAATGGTGGTAACACTCTAACCAGAGCTAAATTTCTTGTGAAAGCGCAACAATTTATCTCTATTTGAAGCTAGTCGTATAGTTTCAACTTGTCAACGTAATGCTTGAAAAAAACGCTCATAAACCATTGCTTTTACGCTGGGTATTGAAGTTCAAGCTCGCGTAATATGCACTGCGGATACTGATAGCTCAATAGAAGTACTACAATTATATTGATAGTATTAATCTATCATAGAAAAGTACACTGATAGAGGATTTGCGCTTGTAATGGCTCATGAAACCCCGACACTAAGACAGTTGGAATACTTTGTCTGCCTTGCAGAGTCTGCAATATTTCGTGGTGCGGCAGATATCATCAATATTAGTCAGCCAAGCGTTAGAGATATTGATCAGCTAAATTTATCAAGAATGCACGTTTTAGCATGGCGCCAGAATTGTCCTAATCGGGGCTTTTATCGCCAACTGGCAAAAGAAATACGCACACTGGCTAAAACCAACCTTTGTGATGCCAAGCTTAGCTTCGTATTAGATACTGATAATGGCTAGGCAAAAAAGCTCGTTGACTCAAATCTATAATCAACCAATATGAATTAAGTATGACCTTGAGTTACTATTTGGGTAGTTATTACAATGAACAAAGTATCCATACGAATACAGGTTTTATAACTCTTGGACAGTATGAACAATAAGCAGGTTAAGTATGCAACTACTTATATGCAGGGAAGCCTTCGTTCCAAATAAAACCACCCTGTTTCTTCGCCATTATTAGTAGGGTTGTAACCTACTGGGTATATCATGTATTTCGCATTAGCAGCATTAACTTTTGGCTTAGTGGCAGGGCTGAAACCGGGGCCTTTAGGTGTGTTTGTGATTCATCAAACCATGTCAAAAGGTAATTACAATGGGTTTATGGCTAGCCTTGCACCTATTGTAACCGATGGGCCAATTATACTTCTGGCATTGCTGTTAACGTTGCAGCTTAATGATATAGGCTTGTTTATCTCTGCGATTTCTGTCTTTGGCTCTATGTACCTAGCTCTTATTGCATACAAAATACTTAAAACTCCAAACAACATCGACCCTAGTGTCGGGGGTAGCAAAAGCTCAAGCTTAGCTACGGCAGTAAAAATTAACTTCCTAAATCCAGCACCGTATATATTTTGGCTAACTATTGGCAGTAGCTATATTTTCATGGGCTCTAATATAGAGGCTGTTGTATTTATTGTTTGTACATTATTTAGTCTGTGTATTACGAAATTTTCTGTGGCTCTCTTTATTAAAGCCTTAGGAGAGCGGTTCAACCCGAGAGTTTACGCTGTCGTGCTTAAGTCGCTTTCTGTACCGTTGCTAATATTTAGTGGCCAGTTACTGTTTTCTGGTATCTCAATATGGCTGTAAATGGCATTGGCTATATCAATGACAGGCACGGCTACAAGTTTGTCGCCGCGCCTTTAAACTAGTGTTTGCTTTGTGCGATTTGCGTAATAAAGAATTTGATGGCTCACCAAATCATCGTCAAGTTTACTTAGCTTGGCTTAATACCTAAAACGGTTAAAGAAACAAATTGTAGAATTCAGGTGTAAAGCTAAGTCTTTAATGTTTATAATGTAAAGATTAACAAAGATTAAACATGCTCGGTAGTAGTACCGGTTGGCATAAAAGGAATATGAGAATATGAGAATTATTATCATTGGCGG
>NZ_LWGJ01000070.1:0-216 GCF_001635845.1 Oleiphilus sp. HI0132
TTGCCTACAATAAATTCTTAGTGAATAATAAGTGAGATTAACAAGAGTTATGAGAGCCTATATACGCCACCCGGCAGACGTACCAATAGAGTTTACGGCAGTTGATGAACTCTCACCTGAAAATGGTGCGGAATCGCTTGGTGCTGAAGGTGGCCATGTTGCTCTTGAAAAGTCAGTAGCCCAAGACGTTAGCTTGGGTGGTTTGAGTTTTAGTTC
>NZ_LWGJ01000071.1:0-1129 GCF_001635845.1 Oleiphilus sp. HI0132
TCTTCATCAATGGAAAATCGCTGCCTGATTGCGGGAAAGTCCAAGCAATCTAATAGCTCGGCAGCCGTCATCCGACTTGACTCGAGTATCAATAGATTGCCAATACATTCCAATAAGGGTTGATGCCGATTCAAAGCCTGATCGGCAATAACATAGGGCAGGCTATGCGTTTGCCCATGGCGATCATAAACAAGGCGTGAAAAAACTGCCTCAATATAGGCGGCATAGTCTTCTATATCGGGCACCATCACAATAATATCGCGAGCATTTAAGCCGGGGTTTGCATCAAGCGTATTTAATAAGTAGTCGTGGAGAGCCTCAACCTCTCTTAAGTGGTTATGGCAACTTGCGAAGCGTATCGACTTATCGTCAGGATTCACACAATGGTGCTGGTTCTGCAGGTTCAAGATATCTGACTGAATTAAATTCAGCGCTGAATTATCTTCATCACCAAGATCATCGTAAAGCTCGGTGGCTAGATCAGCGAAAATTTCTTCTTGCATCAATAGCGACATATAATCGCGACCAAGCTTTCCCCATGACGCGAGCAAGGTGTTATGCTCAATAAAGTTTTCCGCTACCGTTTCAGCACTGACGCCCCGCGCAAGCAATGACTGATTAAGCAGGAGCTGCTGATACTCACTCATCACATCACCCCAGTAGTAGCGACAAGGGTTATTCACCACAACGTGTATATCAATGTGTTCAGCTAAAGCTTTGATAACAGCCAGCATTCTAGGAGGCAAGGCTGACAGGCCAAATACGAAGATTCGTTCGGGTAACTGAAGTTCCGCCCCTTTAGGTAGCGCTCTAATACAGGACTCCAGCCTGGTCAGCAGACTGGAACGATGCTGTCGTTGCGCCAAGGGCAAGTCAGGATAAACGCTACACCACAAGTCAGCCTGCCAAGCTTCCAATTCGGTAAATTGAGGACTACTGTAGTCTTTGGAATCCAGGCCGCTAGCAAGGCTCTTTATCGGCTTGCCTTGCTCCCATGCTTGCAACCATTCTGGGCGGTAGTTTTGATAGCCATCAAAAACGTCGGCTATGACACTCGCCATATCAAACACTAAAGACTGGGATAGCGCTTCATCGCCAGCGTTACCCAGCGCAGGCTCAGCACTCCCCT
>NZ_LWGJ01000072.1:0-871 GCF_001635845.1 Oleiphilus sp. HI0132
TGCTTGTTCCAGGCTTAGCCCTGCCATAAGTATTGCAACGTCAGAGTCGTTTATTCGAGCGTATTGGAAGCGATTGAATGCCTTTGGTAGCAGGGTGGTTAGATTGCGCATGGTGATATCGGGCGCATCCAGGCCGTGCTTGTCTTGAATGTTATGCATTTGGTCAACAGAGAGTAGAGCAACAGATACTGGGGTGCTCTGGCTTACGGCCTTTTCTAACTCTTTGTTCCCATCAAGAAAGAACTTCTGTTTGTTGGGCAGCCCTGTAACAAAGTCATGGAAGGCGAGATATTTAAGCGTTTGGGAATGCTCAAGGTTTTCGATGTTGTGTAAAATGCGGCAATGAAACTCTTCATGGCTAAAGGGTTTGTTCAAGAAGTCGTTTGCGCCATTTTTTATGAACTTGGCAGTTAGTTTTCCGTCACCTTCACCAGACAAGCCGATTATAACCAGCTCATTCTTGCTCACCTCTTTTCGGATGTTTTTGACCAAGTCAAAGCCGTTCATTCTTGGCATGTTGTAATCGGTAATCAGTAGTTTAATATCTGGGTGTTGTTCAAGGGCCTCTAAAGCCGTGTCGCCATCGTCTGCGGTGTGCACTTGATAAAGGTGTGTCTCAAGTTGCTGTTGAATGTAGCGGCGAGACATTTTGGAGTCGTCTGCTACAAGAATTTTTATATGCTGGTTTTTTTCAAGGCGCTTAATCAGCTTTATGACATACTCGTAAGAGAAGCGGCTTTCTTTTACAACGTAGTCGACGATTCGCTTTTCCAGCATTTTCTCCCTTTTCTCTTCATCGTAATTTCCCGTGAGTACGATGGTGGGGATTTTTTCTGCAATGGTGTAGTCAACGACTTCTCCATCCGGTGCG
>NZ_LWGJ01000073.1:0-810 GCF_001635845.1 Oleiphilus sp. HI0132
TACTATTTTGCGCAAATAAGGATTGGCTTGTAGTCACGAGCTTGTGATCAGCTTGCTTGCTAGCCTTGATAATCAAACACATTTGGAAAAGGTATATGTCAGAATTACACCCTTCTTTACGAGAAAATGTCCGTTTGCTTGGTGAGTTGTTAGGGCAGAATATTGAAGAACACCTTGGTTCGGAGTTTGTGGCGAAGTTGGAAGCCATTAGGGCTGCGGCAAAGCAGGATCGTGAAGCTGATGCGGGGGATGCGCATCCAGAACTTGTTCGTTTGCTTCAGGACCTGGGGGACGATGAGATGTTATTTGTTGCTCGAGCGTTTAACCAGTTTCTTAACCTGGCAAATATTGCTGAGCAGTATCATGGGGTAAGACGGAATCGCACCGATAGAGAAGACGGTTTGGAAACCTTTGACCAACTGCTGGACCGTTTGAAGGCCTCAGGTACCAAAGAAGAAGACTTGGCAAGCTTGCTTGAAGATATGAATATAGAGTTCGTATTGACGGCTCACCCCACTGAGGTTACACGTAGAACCTTGATACTTAAGTATGAAGCCATTACTGAGTGCTTATCTGAGCTGGATCGTTCCGATCTTAATGATTTAGAGCAGAAGCGTATTTGTGAACGTTTGAATCGCTTGGTTTGTGAAGCGTGGCATTCAGACGAGATTCGTCAGGTCAGGCCTTCGGCCGTCGACGAAGCAAAGTGGGGCTTTGCAGTAATAGAGAACAGTTTATGGACCGCCTTACCCGAGTTCTTACGTGAGTTTGATGCAGCGGTTAGCGATAAATTTGGTATTCAACTACCCC
>NZ_LWGJ01000074.1:0-847 GCF_001635845.1 Oleiphilus sp. HI0132
TCGCACTTTCGATGAAATCAATGCATCGATGTCTGTGATGACCGGTGTTGCCTCAACCGATAGCGATGTAAAAAGCACTTTTGATACGGTGAAACAACAGCTACCAACGATAGAGAATATCGAAGGCTTCTTATCGGCCCACCAAATGGCCGTCACTCAGTTAGCCATTCAATATTGTGACGCCTTGGTTGATGACACAAGCTTAAGAGCTAGCTTCTTTAGCAGCTTTAATTTTAGTGAAAATGCCAATACCGCTTTTGATACGGATGGCCGTAGCCAGATTTCAAGCGCCCTCCTAAGCAACTTTGTTGGTACTAGCTTGGACACTCAACCTAGCGACAGCGATATTAATGATGAGATAAACAGCCTGATTGATACGCTTAGCGCTTGCTCAGCTGACAGCAGCTGTCCCGAAGGTAGAACCGAGATTGTGGTCAAAGCAGCCTGCGCAGCCGTACTAGGCAGCGCTACAACGCTTGTGCAATAAATACTATTCAGTTGAAGGATGAGATTATGATTATCAAACCAACACTCAAACAAACGCTGGATATCAACGCACCTTTGATACACAGTGACCATAAACGCCCTAAAACACGTAGGGAGTTTATCGCCAATGGATTCATGGCTGGCGGCGCTACCGTTTTTGGCTCGTCAATATTCAGCCTTTTCGGAGCACCACGTAATGCTTCGGCCGCGCTATCTTCAGATATTGAAGCCTTAAAAGATAGCTGTGGAATCGCCGTCCAAGGGGCCGGAAAGATCCCTTTTATCTGTATTGACCTGGCAGGCGGTGCCAATATTGCCGGCTCCAATGTATTAGTTGGCGGTTCGGGCGGACAAAAAGACA
>NZ_LWGJ01000075.1:0-921 GCF_001635845.1 Oleiphilus sp. HI0132
CCTAAAGTTGTCACGAGTGAAGCCTCAAAAGAGTCCCCGTCTGCCGAACAGGCTCCGACAGTAGCCTCGATTTTTACAATCAAGCCCAACTAAACCCATTCGCAAACATAGAGAAAGCCATGCACAAAACTATTAGCCACTTCTTCGCCTATGTCAGCCGGCTTAAATGGATTAAACGTTGGAGTCTAATGCGTAATGCAATTCATGAGGATGTCGCGGTGCACTCATGGGAAGTCGCTACGATAGCTCATATCTTGGCAATCATTCATAACAAAGACTGCGATCTAAATAATAAAATAGATGCAAACCATTTGGCTGTCGTTGCGCTTTATCATGATGCGACAGAAGTCATCACTGGCGACATGCCTACACCGGTAAAATATCACTCCGAGGCGATGCGTACCGCTTACAAAGGGGTCGAAGAGAAAGCACAGCATGAGTTGCTTGCCCTGCTGCCTGCTTCCTTGCATCAAGATTTTAGTAGTATCCTGCTTGAAGATACGCTCCCGGAGCACTACCTGGTTTTGCTCAAAGCCGCTGACCGACTTTCCGCTCTTCTTAAATGCCGGGCAGAATTGCGTGCAGGAAACCGCGAGTTTGAACAAGCTGAACAGGAAATCAGTTCACGCCTTAATGATATGAACCTTGCACCAGTACACTACTTTCTTGAAGTTTTTGCTCCCGGCTATGATATGTCGCTTGATAACTTGCTGGATGCCTAGTGTTTTGCCATGATTGTTTAATCAAAACCCCAGAGTGATAACCTTATGAAAGCGATTGGCCTAAACCAATATCTAGCAATTGAAGACCCTGAAAGCTTAATCGACTTCGAAGCGAATATGCCTCACCCCACCGCGCACGACCTACTAGTTAAAATCGAAGCCATTAGCGTCAACCCTGTTGATACAAAGGTTCGGGGGC
>NZ_LWGJ01000076.1:0-679 GCF_001635845.1 Oleiphilus sp. HI0132
GCTTCGACAGTGATTTGGCTAAGGGTTTGGCCGTCTGCAACAATTTGGCTCAGACTGCTGTTAACTTGACTGTTAGAGTAGTCGGCATTACCGGGAATCATAGATATGCTTGCGGTATCGGAGAGCTGTACACCGTTTAACTCTGCTGTGATTACTGCGACGCCCCTTGTTTCATCTGCGGTAAAGATGACTTGATAAGTGCCGTCACCTAAATCGTTCACGGAGCTATGGCTGCCGGCAGTTGAGTTAATAATGACGGTGTCACCACCGGAAGTAAGATAGTTCCCAGTCAGGTCAATGGCTTGAAGTGTGAGGGTGGCGGTGTCGCTGCCGTTAGCCGTCAGAACAGGTGATGATGAGTTTAGTGTGCTGTTCAGGTAGCTTGCCGGGCCCGGTACAAATTGAACGGTTGCGGTATCGACAAGGCTTTGGCCATTCATAGTCCCAGTAATCACTGCCGTGCCTGTTGTGGCTGGAGCCAGTAGAGTCGCGTTATAGCGGCCATCTCCCATATCGCTTACCGCGCCTAAACTACCAAAATTGGTATTTAAAGTAACCGTGGCGCCACCCACTTCGACACTATTGCCAAAGACGTCGCTTCCTTGAACTGTGATAGTTGTAGTATTGGAGCCATTAGCGATGACGGCAGCATCGAGACTGGTAATAACGCCGCTAGAGG
>NZ_LWGJ01000077.1:0-807 GCF_001635845.1 Oleiphilus sp. HI0132
CCACCGCTGACGACTTCACCCGCATAATCGGGCACGGCATAGGCTTCCATAGTGAAAACCCCCACCTCATCTATTTGTTGCGTCACCGACACAACACCATCATCTGCCAATGTAAAGGCCACATTGCTCTCGGCAACATTGGCATTAACACCACTTAGCGGTGCAATAAGATTACTACGCAACGATATTGGCGAAGGACTGATATAGCTCTCAGCCGTTGTTGCGCTTGCATCCGCGCAGACAGCTCTAAGCTGCTGAGTAAAATTATCACCGACCGTTGCAAACTCACTGCAAGATCCAAAAGGAGAAGAACAACTTGGCGCGCTCGGTACAGTCGACTCAATCAAGGAAGGAGAGACAACAAAGGCATTAGACATAAGACCTTGCATAAGTGGCGTTTCACTGAGCCCATCCTCATGTTCAAAGTTAATAGACAATATTTGTCCAGCATCTAAATGCCTAACGTCAAGATCTGCTACACCTTGATCAAAATCTAAAGTCAGATTATCACTAGCAGGTAAACTGTTAGCGATAAGCGTGTTATTAAGGCTTAGGGAAGTCCTGGCCGTATCTGCAATAGCGGGTGACTCATCAGATTGATAATTCACCTCAAACCATGCTTTTAAATCTTTACTCCCGTCAAAATCAGTCAACACTGAACAAGCACTACCACTTGGTTGAGTTTGACCGACAGCGGTTAATGTCATCGATTCAGAATTACCACAAACAAAAGAGGCCGGGTTGGTGGCAACAAATCCGTAAGCACTAAAGTTTGTACCCGGCGTTGCGGTAGAGCTTACACTCTCT
>NZ_LWGJ01000078.1:0-1287 GCF_001635845.1 Oleiphilus sp. HI0132
GAACGAGCTGCCGATAAATAGAAAGAACGCTGGCTTTTAGATGCTTTAATCTTACCTTCAAAATATTGTACGCCACGATCCAGATTCGCACCGTCAAAGCCGAATCGTTGAGGACCGAAGTAATTTGGAAAACCTTTATCTCTGACTTGTAGCAAAAGAGCTTCCACATTAGCCATATTGTCAATATTTCTCACCACCAACCTAAAGAAGTTGGCACTATGCTCGCCGCGTCTTAACTTCTTATTATGCCGTTGATAACTGAGTACTTTTACGCCTTCACATTCAAATTCGTTCCAATTAGGCTCAGGCTTATTCCCTAAATAAACACTAAACCATTGCCGGGTAAGCGCCCAACGATCCTTTAAACCTGACAGCCCGACATCCACTTTTTTGACGTGGGAGAAACGCGCTAACTGACCCGCCACATACTCAGTATTCTGACCATTTTTTTCCAGCCATAACCAAACGTGCTCCCCCTCACCACTTAGCTCAGGATTCATGACCTCTTCAACAAAGAAGTCTTCTTCTTTTGTCTTAATGACACCGGCAGGCCGCGGTAAGTCAGCGATACATGGAAAAACCAGATTGAACTGTGATTCTGGTAATGACCTTACTTCACTCACACGCTTCTCCTTTCACTTTCGCAGCTAGGTTTAGGCACTAACAATACACTTGCCTGACAAGCAACTCCTTCCTCACGCCCTGCAAAACCAAGGCGCTCTGTAGTCGTTGCTTTAACACTCACCAGCTCAGGAGAAACCTGTAAGTCCTGAGCAATATTTTCCTGCATCTTTCCTATATGCGGCGCCATCTTAGGAGCTTGAGCAATAATAACGCTATCGATATTGGAAACTACAAAACCTTTTTCTGAAATCAAGTGGTTTACTGCAGACAACAGTTCTCGACTATTTGCCCCTTTCCACTTTTCATCAGTATCAGGAAAGTGCTTACCGATATCACCTAAGGCCAAAGCACCTAACATTGCATCCATAATCGCGTGAATCAGCACATCCCCGTCGGAATGCGCAATAAAAGATTTGTGATGGGGAATTTTGACGCCTCCCAGGATAATTTCTTCACCCTCGCAAAATGCGTGCACGTCATAACCGTTCCCGATTCTCGGAAAGCTATTCATTTTTTCACCTCGTCCCAGCTGCGTCCGCGCAGCCAAGGTATCTGCAGCCAAACGTAAATCGTGCGGCCGCGTAATTTTGATATTGTCATCTGAGCCTTCAACTAGGCAGGGCGCCCCACCCATATGCTCTATTGCTGACGACTCATCGGTCA
>NZ_LWGJ01000079.1:0-716 GCF_001635845.1 Oleiphilus sp. HI0132
TCCTGCGGGAAGATATCTTCGTCGACGGCCCGCAGCTTCATTGAGCCTAATGCAGTCGTTTTAGGTAGTTTGTTATAGCCGTAGACCCGACCAATTTCTTCAATCAGGTCTGGTTCAATGGCAATATCGAAACGATAGCTTGGCACAGCAAAGGTCCACTGCCCCTCTGCTCGATCAACAACTTCAAGCCCAAGGCGCGTTAGAATCTCTTCTATTTCAGCTGTCTCTACCTTCAAGCCTAAGAGCGACTCAACTTTAGTTTCACGCAAGGTCACAGTCGAAGACTTAGGAAGCGTCTCTGCATCACTTTCTTCAACGATTGGGCCAGCTTTGCCGCCGACAATATCGATTAATAAGCGCGTTGCACGTTCCATTGCCTCGTGCTGCAGCGCATAATCAACACCTCGTTCAAAACGGTGTGAAGAGTCTGTATGCAAGCCATAAGAGCGTGCTTTACCCGCAATCGCCAAGGGTGCAAAGAAGGCACATTCCAAAAAGATGTTCTGAGTTGTAGCGCTAACACCTGAGGCTTCGCCACCCATGATACCTGCGATTGCAAGTGGAGTGTTTTCATCTGCAATAACCAAGGTGTCATCACGAAGTTCAACTTCCTGACCATCCAACAAGGTTAGTTTTTCAGCATTTTCAGCTTGACGTACATTGATTGAGCCATTCAGCTTATCTAAATCAAATGCATGCATTGGCTGACCGAGCTC
>NZ_LWGJ01000080.1:0-13528 GCF_001635845.1 Oleiphilus sp. HI0132
ACATAAATATCCTTTTTCAATCATGCAACGTTCAACTCATCTCTACACACGAGGAAAATCTCTATGTAATCAATACTAGTTAATTGGTGCCGCAAAAGGGTCGTTAAAGTATTGCGCCCCAAGGTCCAACCATTCAGAAATCAACTTAAGCTCGGATAAAGTGAGATCACCTTCATGAGAACCACCTGCTTCAAACAAGTCTAAAAATGCCCCACTTCTCAAAGCCCCCGCTGTGTTGAGCGTTGGTCCAACCGGCACCGTCTCCTGAACAAAAATGACGTTATCGAACTCATCCAAAAGCGGCTCACCTTCGTCATCTAATACGGGCTGATCACTATCGACTAAGCGGTCAATTAAAATGCCTTCAACCAGTTCAACTTCATTATCATTAAATAATAGCTCACGATAAGACTTATAGTGATCTGGATCGTCAGTTGAAGGACCATTACTCAAATCCAACTGCTCAACCGGAACTTGAGTTTCCCCTTCACTGTCTACATTACTATGACAGGATGTGCATGTACGGTCTTCTTCAAGTTCATCGACGATACGTGATCTCGGCACCGACCATAGAGAATGAATATGTGTTTCATAGTTCACCACTATTCGACACCCTAGCCCCCAAGTCCCTTCACAAGTTTCCTTAATTGGCATTGGTGTCGTTAAATCTTCATAAGCGTAGCTAATATCATTGTCTGTATCGGCAGGAACGACCCACTCATCAGTATAAGTAATATCAGGGCTTAGATTTCGAATACCATAATTTTCGGTATAGGCCTGCGCCATGGTTTCCCCCATTAGCACACCAAAGGGTGTATCTTCATCAGGCCCGGCAGGAGACGTTCCCGGAAAAGGAAGACCAACAGTCTCTGCCCCCGTATTGACCGGTTCAGGACCAGCGCCATTACGCCCATGCGGGACTTCGCTTGCACCCGTGTGGCAACCATTACATTCTATTAATTCCCCTGGAGCGACTTGCAGCCAGTTTTGATGACGCTCACTAGTACGCTGCCCTTTTTCATTTAATACGCTAAGTGCAAAAGCAACATTGGCCGGTACGGTCACCATTACAGATCCATCTGGTTCAATAGGAACATAACCCAGGATTTCCCGCATAGATTGCGCTCGACTTCTACCAAAAGCGGAGTTATCAAAATCACGTACGTTTTCATCAGGTATTGAAACAGCCTTCTCGATTCTTAGAAAACGTTGAGGACGCTCAGAAGGCTCTGTCACCTCAGGATTAGCAAGCGCCGCTAAACCGGCAGGAGACGTATCTTCACCATCAAAGTCATAGACACTGCGAATATGAATCGCTCCTAAACCATTACCAAAGTTTTCCAACTCTACTGGAACGTAGTCTTCCGGTTCTGGCCGACTTGTAACCAACATCACCTGATCGTAGCGATTACCTTCACTCGGTAAGGCAACCACTTTTAAGGTCTTATCGCTCGCATCATAGACATATAAACCATAGAGAGGTGTCGCAGCTTCATAGGTATCTGAAGCGAGTTTCTCTTCGGTACAGTATTCTGGCTGGCCTTGTTGATCACCATCTGTTTCAGCATCGATATCGATCAGGGCAACACGACATAAGCTCCAGCTCACCAAGTAACGGTTTGAGCCATCATAAAGCGGTACAAAAGCGCCATACTGACCGTTTATCGTTTGTTCATCACTTGAGGTGACCCCGTCAATAATCGCGACTTGCGCCTGCCCTTCAATTGCGTCACTGCCATCGATGGCACGGTCTGCATCAATGAATTCATCCAAATTAATCTCGAGAGGTTCTGCGGCAAACGTAGCGCTTTCGAAGGTACGCAATGAAACCGCAATATTACCGTTTTCTAACTCTTTAGGTTTCAAGAACTGAACTTGGTCACCGTCTTCACCTGAATCATGGGAATGGCGGCCATAGAGGTAATTCAAGCCTGTACCGTCGGGGTTAATCTCGTATAAGTTAACACCATTGTTTCGTGTTTGCCCCGCGTTATCCCAACGAGAAAACAGGACTTTGCCGTTATTCAACAGGATAGGGTCTAGATCGTGGCTTTGGTTAAAGGTAAGTTGCTGAATATTTTGTCCATCACCATCCATAATATGAAGGTTAAAGGCGTGTACATTTCGCTCTTCATCAAGTGCAGGATAACCCGTCTTACCTTCATTCAATAAAACAGCCTTGGCACGCGTCTGGCGCGTTGAAGTAAATAAGATACGATCACCTGGAAGGTAGCTGGGTGAAATATCATGCCCATCTTCAGCCCTGACATTCAGCGTACTATCAAAAATACGGCGGAGCGTGCTGCTCTCTATATTATATTCCCAGATATTCCAAGTAGGCTGATCTTCTTCATCGGCATTCTCTATCTCTGGCGCACGCATCGAGAAGAGTAGTTTCTTACCATCATAAGAAGTACTGAGGTCACGTACATCGTAGAGCAGCTCACCGTCGTCGTTTAAGAACGATTCATCAGCAAAGGCTGCCGAAGAAATATCCACCGTTTGAGCATCAAGTGATGCTTTTTGCTTTAGGTATAAAACAGCACCAGGACGAAACGATTGCGGCTCAGCCGCATTATCTGGCTCAACTTCGCCCTCATCATTTTCTAGAGGTCTTTCTATATAAGCTAAAGGTAAGTCAACTACAACAGGATCCGTGCCATCAGAGCTACAGGCAACAATAAGAGGCAGACTGATCATAGCAACAAGGCTCAACAATACCTGTCTCAAAAAGCCCGAATTTGAAGGCTTGGGTAATCTAAAATGCCTTTTGAAGGCTCGATTCAGAAAAACCGAAACGTAAAAAAATGTTAACCTGACATGCTTCACAATATTCTCCCTATTCGACATAATCGAGCCCAGTTAAGGACTTAGACAAGGATTATGTCTCTCAGTATGTCTTCTTCCTAAGTACATTCCAGCGCATTTGAGTTACGCAATGTAATGGTGAGCACTGCCACACAAAAAGCGTCTATCATCTTCAATTAAACTTCAAACATAGAGCGTTTGGGTCTAATTTAAATAAGCTCCGATCCAAAGAGGGAACAAGCTATGAATGTATTTCCTGTATTACCTAAGCTACTGAAACAAATAAAGCACGACGGTTTCTGGCAAGCAGCTATGACGCCAGCATATACAAAAACATTGATCGGAAAAATTAAGCTTATGCACCAGCGCATGAAATTTCTGTCACTTATACTTCTCTCTACACTATTCGTGAGCTCGACTCTAACGGCCGGGGAACGAGAGCAAGCTAAACGTATACATGACAGAATAGCGGGTGTGCCCCCTACTGCAAGTGTACTCGACTCTATGGCGGCGGATATTTTGGCGGGCGAAGCTAGCAATGCGGCCTATACGGCAATGGAACACACTGCTTTCTATGACGTTACGCTAAAAAACCTTGCAGCCCCCTGGACAAATGAAGCCATGTCCAGCTTTGTGCCCTTCAATGACTATATGGCAACCGTAATTGGTTTAGTACGCGATGACGCAGACTTTCGGTCAGTCCTATATAGCGACGTGCTCTATGTCGGAAATTCTTCACTTGGGCTACCAAACCCGAGCATCAGTAGCAACGCGCATTATGAAGCTCTGGAAGATGGCGGACACAGCCTAAAAGAGTATCTGATTGCCAGCACTCAGTCGGAACAATACAACATCCCTAGCGCTGCCGCTGCCGGTATCATGACCACGCGCGCATCCGCTCATGCATTCATGAAAGACGGTACCAATCGTGCACTGTTCCGTTTTACCGTGTTAAACCACTTATGCAACGATATGGAGCAACTTAACGACACCTCCTTACCACCTGACCGCGTCAGGCAAGATGTTTCGCGTAGCCCTGGTGGCGACAGCAGAATCTTCTTAAACAGCTGTGTTGGTTGTCATAACGGCATGGACCCTCTAACCCAAGCGTTTGCTTACTACGACTATGATTACAATGTTGAAAATGACCCAGAGGGTGTAAACGGCCAAATGGTCTATAACCAGGAAGGCATGACCGATGCGAGCACTGGCAGCCGCGTACAAGCAAAGTATCACATCAACGCTAACAACTTTGAGTTTGGCTATATCACGCCAGATGACAGCTGGGAGAATTACTGGCGCTCAGGAAGAAACCAGTTACTGGGATGGGATTCCACCCTCCCCGGCTCTGGAAATGGCGCTGCATCCATGGCACAAGAACTTGCACATTCCGAAGCCTTTGCCGAATGCCAAGTGAAAAAAGTTTTCCAGAATGTCTGCCTAAGAGAACCATCAGACGCTGCTGACCGAGCTGAAGTTGCATCAATGGTCACATCATTCAAAAACAGTGGATATCAACTCAAAAGAGTCTTTGCAGATTCAGCCACCTACTGCATGGGCGAATAGGAGGATATGACAATGAAAGCAACTAATACCTTAAAAAGCATTTGTTTATCACTCCTTGCCCTAATTCTACTTAGCGCCTGCGGTACTGACAGCGGCCAGGAAAATACCGACAACCCTAACACTAACCAAAACACCAGTACCGATGAGTATCTAGGCCCTGCGCCAGAAACTGACGATGCGCTAAAGTTTCAGACCGAGTTTTGGGAAAATATCGTTACTGAAAACCGCTGCGGCGCTTGCCACGGTGCTGATGGTCAGTCCCCTAAATTCGCACGCTTCGACGACGTTAACCTGGCACTTGCTGATGCCAGTAGCTTGATCGATCGAGATGACCCGGCAGAATCGGCTCTTATCACGAAAGTTGCAAACGGCCATAATTGCTGGGCATCTAACGGACAAGGTGGCACCGATATCGGCACCTGTGTAACGATTCTCACTGGGTGGGTCGAAAATTGGGTGGGTGACAATACTGCCAGCACTAATGAAATCATCCTACGCTCTCCACAAATCAAAGACCCTGGGAGCAGTAAGTCCTTCCCTGAGGATACTTTAAGCTACTCAAGCACTGTCTACCCTCTACTCACAGAGTATTGCAGTGACTGTCATGTCGAAGGCCAGCAAACTCCTTTTATTGGCAGCTCCGATGTTGACACCTCTTACCTGGCTGCTCAGAGTCGAATTAGCCTGGAAACCCCCGGCAACTCCCGACTAGTACAACGCTTACTCAATGAGTTTCATAACTGCTGGGAAGTTGGTTGTGAAGCCTCATCAACTGAAATGAGAACAGCGATCGAAGCCTTTTCTAATTCGATCACTGCCGCCGCGATTGACGAAACACTGATTACCAGTAAAGCACTTGTATTGGTGGGTGACGGCATCGTTGCCAACTCAGGTGGCCGCTATGAAGATGATGTGATTGCCCTATACGAGTTCAAAGCCGGTGAAGGTACTCTTGCCAACGACACCAGCGGTGTAGACCCTGCCATCAACCTTGAATTGAGCGGCAACGTCGAGTGGGTCGGCGGTTGGGGCATTAAGTTTGGCGCTTCGTATATCGACGAAGAAACCAATACCCGTGTCGGCAACGGTAAAGCGCAAGGCAAGACCGAAGACAGTAAAAAGCTCTACGATGAAATACGTGGCACGTCTCAATATTCTATAGAGGCTTGGGTTGTTCCAGCGAATGTTACGCAGGAAGACTCGCGCATTGTGTCGTACTCGGGCTCGGCCAGCTCTCGTAACTTTGCTTTGCAACAGACCTTGTACAACTACGACTTTTACAATACTACTAACGACTTCAACGAAGCACTTTCAACCGCCGATGCAGATGAAAGACTTCAAGCCAGCCTTCAGCATGTTGTCGCCACCTACTCCGCGACACAAGGCAGAAAGCTCTATGTTAATGGTGTCTATACCGAAGATGAAGACAGCGTAGCCCCTGGCCTTCTAAATGGTTGGAACGAAAGTTTTGCCCTCGTATTGGGTAATGAAACCGATGGCAACGAACTATGGGAAGGCACGCTAAGGATGCTAGCTATTCATAGCCGTGCGTTAACACAAGAGCAAATCACCCAAAACTATAACTCCGGCGTAGGTGAGAAATTCTACATGCTATTTGGTGTATCTCATCTTGTGGATACCGATGACCCCGACACAGCCGATGACTTTATTTTCTTTGAAGCCAGCCAGTTTGATAGCTTTAGCTACTTATTCTCTGATGCACGCTTTGTCAGCCTTAACGACAATGTTGAACTAGACGACATCACTTTAAGAGGCATGAAGATCGCCATCAACGGGCAAGAAGTAAATGTTGGACAAGTCTACCAAAACCTAAACATTAGTTTGAACGACGAAGACTATGTAGCGGGTAACGGGCAAGTTTTATCTAACCTGGGAACCATCGTTCCTTTGGATAAAGCAGCCGATGAAGACGAGTTTTTCTTAAGCTTTACGGAGATTGGCAGCCGCTCGCGCGATGAAGAGGAAGACATTCCCCCAACGCCTGCTGAACCTGAAGACCTACCTGCTTCGTCAGAAATAGGGCTTCGCACTTTCGATGAAATCAATGCATCGATGTCTGTGATGACCGGTGTTGCCTCAACCGATAGCGATGTAAAAAGCACTTTTGATACGGTGAAACAACAGCTACCAACGATAGAGAATATCGAAGGCTTCTTATCGGCCCACCAAATGGCCGTCACTCAGTTAGCCATTCAATATTGTGACGCCTTGGTTGATGACACAAGCTTAAGAGCTAGCTTCTTTAGCAGCTTTAATTTTAGTGAAAATGCCAATACCGCTTTTGATACGGATGGCCGTAGCCAGATTTCAAGCGCCCTCCTAAGCAACTTTGTTGGTACTAGCTTGGACACTCAACCTAGCGACAGCGATATTAATGATGAGATAAACAGCCTGATTGATACGCTTAGCGCTTGCTCAGCTGACAGCAGCTGTCCCGAAGGTAGAACCGAGATTGTGGTCAAAGCAGCCTGCGCAGCCGTACTAGGCAGCGCTACAACGCTTGTGCAATAAATACTATTCAGTTGAAGGATGAGATTATGATTATCAAACCAACACTCAAACAAACGCTGGATATCAACGCACCTTTGATACACAGTGACCATAAACGCCCTAAAACACGTAGGGAGTTTATCGCCAATGGATTCATGGCTGGCGGCGCTACCGTTTTTGGCTCGTCAATATTCAGCCTTTTCGGAGCACCACGTAATGCTTCGGCCGCGCTATCTTCAGATATTGAAGCCTTAAAAGATAGCTGTGGAATCGCCGTCCAAGGGGCCGGAAAGATCCCTTTTATCTGTATTGACCTGGCAGGCGGTGCCAATATTGCCGGCTCCAATGTATTAGTTGGCGGTTCGGGCGGACAAAAAGACATGCTCAGCACAGCAGGCTATAGCAAACTTGGCATCCCGCCGGATTTTTTACCTCAGGTAAACAATACCGATGGCACTACGAATGACTTCGTTGATGAATCCCTGGGCTTAGCCTTTCATTCAGATAGCCAATTTTTACGCGGGATTCAGGAACGAACCTCTGCGGCAACCCAAGCTGCGATTAACGGCGTGGTAATCCCGGCACGTTCAGAAAACGATACAGGCAATAACCCCCATAACCCGGTTTATGGCATTCATAATGCCGGTGCAGATGGTTCACTTTTAACATTGATTGGCTCACGAAGCTCTGATTCTGGCGGCAACTCCTTAGCACCAATGGACATGATTAACCCGCAGGTGCGCCCGACTAAAATTGACCGCCCAAGTGATGTTACGGGCTTGGTCGATGTCGGTGATTTGATCGGCCTACTAAGCCAGGAAGATGCCGTCGCGGTAATGGAGTCTATTCAACGTATCAGCGATAAGAAAATGGCTCAGATGAATACCGGCCTTCCTAGCGCTGGCGTAAATGTTACCACTGACGAAGTCGTAAAAGACCTTGTACGCTGTGGCTATGTAAAAAGTGCCGACCTGGCAGACCGTTTTGGCAACCCTGCTGACCTCGACCCGGTACAAGACCCGGATATTGTCGGAGCAAGCGGTATCTTTAGTAGTGAAGAATTTCTCAATGACCGCGAATTCCAGAAAGCCGCATCGGTCATGAAACTCGTGATCAATGGCTATGCCGGTGCTGGTACAATCACCATGGGTGGTTATGACTACCATACTGGTAACCGTTCGACAGGTGAAGCTCGTGACTTAAGAGCAGGACGTGTCATGGGCGCTTGCCTGGAATACGCAGCACGAATTGGTGTACCGCTTATGCTTTACGTCTTTTCTGACGGTTCAGTCGCCAGTAATGGCATGGTGGATAACTCTGAACAAGGCCGTGGCAAAGGTGTATGGACAGGCGATAACCAATCAACTGCCGCAGCGTTCTACCTAGTCTATGACCCTAGCGGCAACGGTCGCCCTACTGCGATACGCAACCAGGTTGGCTATATGCGTAGCGACGCATCAGTCGAAACCGCATCAAGCCCTGCTGCCAATAACGTTAACCTACTAGTTCAAACCGTTATGCTGAATTACATGGCACTACACGGCGAGCAAGGCAACTTCGAAAATGTACTGAGTTATCACGGGCTGGGAAGTTCTACTCTTAGGGATACGCTGGTTGGAATGGCACCTATTGTAAATGGGACGATTTGATGAATAAGTAAGACGATAAAGGGGGGGCACCTAAAGTGCTAAGCCCCTTTTGACTCATAAATTACTTGGCCAACTCTCTCAATGTGATCACGTAGCTGCAAGTTCTTAATGTCATGAAAGCAATGCACATCGACTACAAGCGGGATATCAGAATCTGCAAAATCTAACGCTAGTGCTGAGCTCGTAAAACGGTCAATATTATCGCCGACGACAGCAATATCAATATCACTTCGCTCATGATAATTCCCTTTCGCCCTAGAGCCATAAAGCTTTGCATAATCAATCATCTCATACTTAGATATATATCTCGTATCTCGCTCAGAGTTTGCTCACTCAAGCCGAACTGACTCATGATGATACTATTTCTTCTAAGAGTGATGTGTACCACTCATCTAGCATAGGCAAATAACTAATTTTTATGGAATCAATAACCTGTTCGAACTTCGAAAAGTCATAGGTATGACTCATAAGGTTTCGGTCTCCGATCATTCTCAACCAGGTCTCGGCATCATTAATATACTTACTTTGATACGCTTGGCGAACAACCGACTTAGGTGAAATCTGGTCAAGAATAATACCATCAAATTCCATTTTATCTTTGAGAACCTTCCACGCTAGTTCGAAGGTATATTCAAAACGCTGAATAACACCTTCCTTTTCTAACTGGCTAAACGAAGCAATATCTGACTCCACTGCTTCACGTAGCAAAAGAAAAGCTCGCTGAAAGTTCTTAAACCGTTGTTGCCAGCGAATATCTGAGACAGACATCATGACGCGTTACCTAATTCTTTAAAGATGAATATTTTGAAAATCACTATAGCAAGGATCGAGATACGATTCGATGATTTAAAGACCAAGGCTACAGGAGAAAAGAGCCCTAAGAAAGCCTTAGCCGCCTCCTTGAACTTAAGGCCTTCCCAAACCATTGGAATAATGAACCCTTTGCCGTTCATCAATCATAATCGCGTCAATACCTTCTAGTTTATTTATCAAGTCTAAACCTTTTTTCAACCCCAATACGAACACGGCAGTCGATAGCGCATCGGTAGTCGTCACATCAGGCCCGAGAACGGAAACGCTTAGCAGACCGTTCCGAGCAGACCGGCCTGTTTTTGGGGAAATAATATGGTGAACCCTTTCGCCGCTATCATCGATAAAGAATCGCTCGTAGTCACCTGAAGTCGATAAAGCGACATCCGATAAAGGCAGAACAACGGAGTTTTCTTCTTTGTTTCTAGGGTGACGCACCGCGACAAGCCAAGGCTTTGAGCCCTTTCCGCCCAGAAGATACATATCGCCGCCCGCACTTAAACGCGCATGCTTAACACCAAAGGTCTTCAACATCTTAATGCCTTCATCAACAGCATAACCTTTAGCTATTCCGCCTAAGTCAAGAACGACTCCAGGAGAGCTAAAACGTACTGTTTGAGCACTTCTATTTAAAACAATATGGCGATAATCCAGTGCTGGCAACTTTGCATTGATTTGAGAATCAGATGGCTGCGCCTGTTGTCGATAGTCATATAAAAAACCCACAGAGGCAAAGCTGATATCAAAGGCACCTTGGGATAAAGCCGACACAGCCAATGACTTTTCGAGTAAGCTAAACAGCTCAGTCGATATCGATAGTGCTTGCTCAGAGGCAAGTCTATTTACCTTGGAGAGCTCAGATTCAGAAATATACCGCGACATCTTTGCCTCGATATCATTAAAGCGATTCAGCACTGCGCGCTTAGCCTTCTCTGCTTTAATCTTATCGTCTAACCAAAACTCCAAGCTTAAGTTGGTCGTCATCACCTCTGCAGAAAACTCATGCCACTCGGCTTTCAAGGGCATGCTAAGAAAAACTAAGAAGCAAATGAGAAAACTCAAACAGTTTTTCATAATGTTATCCAAAATATCTCTCCAACCACGACGAATAGACCCATCCTAAAATATTGGTTAAAATCAATAAACCCTATTGCTGGAACAACACAATGAACTTGGCACCTAGTAATAAAACTATTGATGCACTTAAGAGTCTCTCTCTTAAAGAAGCGAGTCGAATTGAACTTGTCTGGCTTTATGGTTCACAAGCGAATCATACCGCTGATTGCGCGAGTGATTATGACCTAGCGATAGCGCTACATAAGGAATGTAATCAAGCAGACAAATTCATTCAAGACCTTGAGTATCAATGGTCAAATAATCTAGACCAGAATATATCAATCGTTGATATTAACTCAGTGCCCGTGCCATTGGCTTACAACATTATTGATCTCGGCACTCCGCTCTACATTGGCAATGACTTGCGCCTTCATAGCGAAGAACAGCGAATATGGTCATTATGGAGTGAATATGCCCATGAACACCAGCAACATTATCCTTAAACGGCGTTCCAGAGAATTTACTATGTCGACATACCAAGCCTATGTATTTGCCATCAAAGAACAAGTCGCTCAGCACTTGGCTGGTTTGGATGAGTTGGCCTGCACCATTCAGAAACGCCCCTTAACATTTAACGAACGTAGCGCTGTAGAAAGGAATCTACAGGTTCTTATCGAGGCTGCTATTGGCTGCTCAAAGCACTATCTCAAGAAGATATCTAAACCTGTTCCTTCGGAAGCCCGAGCTAGCATTGAAAGAATCTACGAACAACTCGCCATTACCACTCCTGAAATAAATGAAATGCGCGGCGCAATAGGCATGCGAAACGCCATCATTCATGACTACCTTAACCTTGATTGGAAAAAGTTAGAAGCCGTACTTGCAAAGCAAAAATACTATAATGTGAAAGATTATATCAGCCTGCTCTGTTCTGCACTTCTTAGCGAATAGCTTGTTTTTTAATACCTTTTCTATGGCTACGTTACTCTTTAAGGAATACTTAAACCTACCTCTTCCCCCAATAATTCCCGTAGCGCCTGCTTTAAAGCCTTCTTCGCGTCATCATCACCATGAACAATTCTTATTTCTGAAGGCTTAGCTTTCATGCCTTGCACAAAGTTCAGTAAGTCTTCCTGACCTGCATGCGCAGAGTAACCCGAGATCGTATGTACAGCGGCATTAATCGTATAGCGCTTACCCTCTAGCTCGACATAGCCATTTCGTGTCCCGTAAGTTTGAATATCTCGCCCTGCAGTTCCCTCAGCTTGATAACCTACAAACAGAATATCAGTACGCTTATCTTCAATTAAGGCTTTTAAATAATTAACAATACGTCCACCAGCACACATACCGCTAGCGGCGATCACAATGGCTGGGCGAGCCGTCTTTGCTAAATAATTCACTGTGTCGAGGTGAGTTTGATGATCATCTATCGTGAGTAAATTTTCAAATGACAGAGGGTGTCGACCCACGGCTACCCGACTTTGAGCCTCTGCATCCCAAAAAGGTTTTAGTTGTCGGTAGGTATCAGTAAAGTCGTTGGCCAAAGGTGAGTCGACTATCACTTCAAGCTCAGCCCAATTCAGCGCCCCCTGATCGGCTTTATCTTTAAGCTCATAGATCAATGACTCAAGTTCATACAATAGCTCCTGAGTGCGGCCGATACTGAACGCAGGAATCAAGACCACACCTCTGTCTTGAACAGCACTCTCGATCACTGCCTTAAGTCGCTGCCGACGAGAGCGTCGATCTTCATGATTCTTATCGCCATAAGTGCTTTCAATCACCAAGGTATCACATGCTTCAGGAGGCTTCGGCGCGGCTAACAAAGGAGAGTGAGGAGCGCCTAAATCACCCGAAAAGATAAACGTATGCGCGTCCTTCCCCTGGTTTACACAGCACTCAACATAAGCAGAGCCAAGAATATGACCTGCTGGCTGTAAGCAAATATCTAAACCTTCAAAGACTGAATACAAATCACCATATTTGAGCGGCACAATACGCTGCTTAAGCACCGACATAAATTGTCGGATCATCTGTTTATTACGGGTGAAACCAATCTTCACCGCATCTTCCAGTACCAGCGGTAAAAGCACAGCCGACGGCTCAGAACAGTATATCGGCCCATCAAAGCCAGCAGCGAGAAGATAAGGAATGCGCCCGACATGATCGATATGAACATGGGTCACGACAAGCGCTTTTATATGAGAAACTGGGAAGTCGATTTCAAGCTGGCTTTCACTCGACTGCCCAGAGGTCTCGGCCCCTTGAAACAATCCGCAATCAATCAGAATACCTTGTTGTTCAGAACTGTTTTTATCAGAAATGCGAAGCTCGTGACACGAACCCGTTACGCCATTCACCGCTCCGTGGTGTAGGATTTTCATGTGATGTCCTTATCAATTAAGTTAAGGGAAGAATATCACAACGCTCGCGCTAGATTCCAACAGGATGGTTTCAATCGAGTCTGACCCCGTTGTCAGCTAAATATTGAACTATGTCAGGTGCCGCTGAGGATCTTGGCGACGATGTAATACACGAATAATCTCCACCGTATCGCCTGTAACCCTGTAAAAGAGGGTATGGCTCTCAATAGGTAGGCTTCTGGTGCCAGCTAGAAGTTCAGAGCGATCAACTCCTATCATGGCTTGTTCAGTGAGAGTCCAAAAGTGTTCTTTTATATTTTCAAGGTAGCTATCAGACTGGGTTTTCCCCCATTGCCGCAACCCGTACTGATAGATGTTTTTTAAATCAGTTTTCGCAGCAGGGGCTATAACAAGGTGGCGTGTTGGCATGAAACTTAAGCCATAATATCATTGAACAATGAATCTAAAGAGGATTTTGATTTAATAGAAATACCTTCACCGCTATCTATCTGGCCGGTGCCAACTTTCAGTTGCTCGCGTAAACGAGCCAATTTCACTTCGTGGATCCAGTCCTCGTGCGTATCCATAAAGCGCAATGCTTCACGAATCACTTCGCTGGCATTATTGTATAAGCCACTTTCAACTTTGGCTTTAACGCGAGACTCTAGCTCGGCAGTCAGGGACACATGCATAATGGCCTCCAAGAGTAAAAATTTATAAATTTCATGCTAGGCAAAAATACAAGCATTGTCAATCTTTGTA
>NZ_LWGJ01000081.1:0-1156 GCF_001635845.1 Oleiphilus sp. HI0132
TAAAACGACTTAAATTGTTAGTAGGTCTTTACCCAAAGTCTGATCTGGTTGATGAAAGTATGTTCCGAATTGCCGAGACATATTTTGATTTGGGTATGTTTGATAAAGCTGAAGCGCAGTATAAGAAAGTACTGGCTTTTACAAAAGATTCTACCTTCCATCATAGAGCAAACTTTAAGTTAGGTTGGGCTGTTTTTAGACAGGACAGGTTTGCCGACTCAGCAGTTCATGCTAGTAAGGTATTAGATAAGTACCCTGAGCTAAGGAATGCAATCGGGTACGATACCTTGGGCCTCAAGGATCAAGATATTGTTGACGATACCTTCCGACTTTTCTCTACTATGTTTTCTCAAGACAGAAGCGGCGAGAGTATTGAGGTGCTACAACAGAGTATCGGGCATAAGGACTATGCATATTTGCTTTATGACTCCTTATTTCGATTCCACCTAAGATCTGAGCGATTTCGTGATGCGGGTCTCGTAGCCAGGGGCTTTACCGATAACTATCAAATGAATTTTGATGCTTATCGAATGGCACAAAATGAAATACAAACCTATCGTCGTGGTAATTTCGATATTCTAGAATGGGAAGCGAAAGAAAATTTTGTAAAGAATTTCGGTGTTCATAGCCCTTATTGGAAAACGCTTGAACCCTCTCAATTAGAGATTGTCAGACCTTTGCTTGTTGAGGCCCTAGATGAGTTGGCACACCTATATTATGTAAGAATGCAAACGGCTTACGCCAAAGACTCCGAAGTTAAGAGTGAGCCTGCTGAAATTTCAGCTAAAGCGTCAAGCTATTATGTATTTGGTAAGCAGGCTGCAGACTATTACGAAGAGCTGGTTCTCACGCGAGGTCAAGATCGCTATAGCGGTGAGAACCTTTACCTTGCAGCTGAGGCTGCATATAAAATTGGTGATTATCGTCGTGCAATTTCTCTATACGAACGTGCAGCTTATGAAAATGTTAGCCATCCAAAGGCAGTTCAAGCTGGCTATGCTTCAGTTCTGACATATGACGACATCAAAGTTTCAAATAGCGGCAATACCCAAGATCTCGGGCCATCTGATAAGCTACTTCGCAGAGAAGCGATTGAGCGTTTTGCTGCGCATTTTCCTATGGCTAATCAGACGGCAGGATTGTTGAACGACCTAGC
>NZ_LWGJ01000082.1:0-1186 GCF_001635845.1 Oleiphilus sp. HI0132
TTCCATTTTGTAAGTCACTTTGTTACTACTGTGGCTGCAACAAGATTGTGACGCACAAGCAGCAGCTAGCCACTGACTACCTCGATTATCTATATCGGGAAATCGAAATGCACGGCAAGTACTATGCTGACGACCGTTTACTGCAACAGATTCATTTTGGTGGTGGCACTCCCACATTTTTAAGCCCTCAGCAATTACGTGAAGTCATGGAAGTGCTGGCACAATCCTTCCACCTAGGTCTTCCTGACTCATTAGAAATTGGCATTGAAGTTGACCCACGTACAGTCACACCAGAAGAAATGACCGAATTAGTGACCATGGGCTTTAACAGAATCAGTATCGGCGTTCAGGACTTTGACCCTGAAGTGCAGAAAGCTATCAACCGTGAGCAAAGTAAAGAGCAGGTTGAAGCGGTTATCCAGTCAGCTCGCGATAACAAAGTTGATTCAGTATCTATTGATATTATTTACGGCCTGCCAAAACAGTCTCGCGCAAGTTTTTCGAATACGCTTGATGAAGTCATTCGTATTAAACCGGATCGAATCGCACTCTATAATTACGCACATATGCCTCAACGCATTCCGGCGCAAAGGCTGATTCACTCAGGCGACCTTCCAGGAACAGCAGAAAAACTTGAAATATTCACCGATAGTATCCAACGCTTAACTGAAGCGGGCTATATCTATATCGGTATGGATCACTTTGCACTACCTACTGACAGCTTGGCTAAAGCCCTTGATACAGGTGGTTTGCAGCGTAACTTCCAAGGCTATTCTACACATGCAGAATGCGATGTAATTGGTATTGGTGTCAGTGCTATCAGCCGGGTCAATGATGGCTATAGCCAGAATGTCACCGAAGTATCCAAGTACAAAACCGCCGTTGATAAAGGGCACTTACCTATCAAACGCGGCGTTAATCTCAATACCGATGACCGCATCCGTGCAGATCTAATCCAACAAATTATGTGTGACGGTGTCGTTGATTACAGTGACTTCGGTGACGGTCACGATATTTTTTTCCACCGTTATTTCAACAGTGAACTCAGTAGCTTGAATGACCTCGCAAGCGATGGTTTGATCGAATTAAATGACCAAGGATTCAAGGTGACACCCAAAGGAAGAATCTTTCTGCGGAACATCGCTATGACATTTGATGCATATTTTAATCAAACAACTCTACAGAA
>NZ_LWGJ01000083.1:0-1317 GCF_001635845.1 Oleiphilus sp. HI0132
ACCCCTTCGCGACAAACTTCAACCCTGAAATCAACATTAGAGAAGTCACCGCAGAGTGCCGCCATTGGGAAGATGGTGAGTTTGTAGCGACGCCTGCCATGTCGACACAGCAGAGCTTCACCTGCCCAGATGGCGTAGGCACCTACAATATTTTCCGAATGTATCATGAAGAGCTTGAGTCCTTAACCAAGCACTACCCTTCAATTAAGCGTGCGCAATTTTGGATGAGTTTTGGCGATAGCTATCTCAAACACCTAGAGGTCTTAGGGAATGTTGGGATGACAGGAATTGAGCCGATTGAATTCCAAGGCCAGGAAATTGTACCTATCCAGTTTCTGAAAGCCTTGCTACCAGACCCGTCTACTCTAGGCCCTCGCACTAAGGGTAAAACCTGCATCGGTTGTGTGGTCCGTGGCCTTAAAGATGGCAAAGAGAAAACAGTTTATTTGTACAACGTCAAAGATCATCAAGACTGCTACCAAGAGGTTCAATCTCAAGCGATCTCGTATACCACAGGAGTTCCAGCGATGATTGGTGCGAAAATGATGATCGAAGGCCATTGGATGAAGCCCGGTGTCTGGAATATGGAGCAGCTTGATCCAGACGCCTTTATGAGTGATATGAATGCCTATGGCTTATCGTGGAAAGTCATTGAAAACCCAGGGTTTGATTTGATCTAATGCTTAGTTCTATTTGCTTAGACGTTGGTAGGAAATAGGCATGGTTAAAGCAAAAACCTTTGAAGCGTTCGACCCAGCACGGGTGCCTTCTCCTTGCTTTGTCGTGGATGAAGTCGCAATAGAAAAGAACCTTAAAATACTGAACGAGGTACAGGAAAAGTCGGGCGCCAAAATATTATTGGCGCTTAAGGCTTTCTCTATGTTTAGCCTCGCGCCGCTTATCAACAAATACCTGGTAGGCACTTGTGCCAGTGGTTTGCACGAGGCACGTTTAGGCTATGAAGAGTTCGGTGGCAAAGACTTGGGTCAAGAGGTTCATACCTTTTCAGCCGCCTACACTGAGCATGACTTAGAAGAGATTATGGCAATCTCGAAACACGTCGTGTTCAACTCGTTCGGTCAGTGGGAGCGATTTAAAGAGAATGCCAAACGAGCCAAACAGGCTCGGCCTGACTTAGAGTTCGGTTTAAGGATCAACCCTTTGCACTCCGAGGGCACAACACCGATCTACGACCCTTGTGCGCCAGGCTCACGTCTGGGGATTCCAAGATCGGCGTTTAAAGATTGTAGCCTGGATGGTATAAGCGGTTTACACTTTCATACCTTATGCGAACAAGGTTTTGACGCGCTTGATAGA
>NZ_LWGJ01000084.1:0-899 GCF_001635845.1 Oleiphilus sp. HI0132
TTGAAATTTTACCCTTGAATTAACCTTTAGCCAGAGGAATTTTTAAGGTGAAGCAGGTGCCTACTTCTATCTGGCTCGTGACGCTGATTGTGCCGCCTAGTTTTCTTAAATATTCACGGCTTTGGTACACGCCGATTCCCATACCCGTAAGGCCTTTGGTACTTTCAAAAGGCTTAAATAATTGGTTCTGAATGAACTCTTCGCTCATACCAATGCCGCTGTCTTGTATAAAAAGAAAGATATGCTCGGAAGTTTGCTTGCTGGCAATGGAGACCTCTCCTGCTTTGTCGGTCGCATCTATGGCATTTTGAACGATATGCCCTATTGCGGAACGCAGTTGTTCTTTGTCTGCATGTATCCATATTGGCTGCTCAAGTGCTTCTAAAGACGGGGATGGGCTAGATTTTTTATGACTTTGGTAGATCTCTAGCAATATTTCACCTAGCTCAACGGAAGCTTCCTCATTGTTCTGGTTTGGATTATGAATTTGCTGTAGCAGGTGATCCATTTTCTCGACTGTATGGCTTGTCGTGCGAATCATATCGTCAACAAAAGCAGGGTTGGATTTGTGCTTTTCGGCATTCTTAACGAGCAAAGATAGCTGCGCGATAATGGTCTTTATATCATGAACCAGAAAGGCAGATGCTTTATTTACCGCTTCGAACTGCATGGCAGTACCTAGCTTTTCCTGAGAGTCACTTTGAACAATGTAGCTACATGCTTGCTGAGAAACAATTTTCAACAGGTCGTAATTCTCCCAGTTTAGGTCAATCGTTGCGATGGGTTCACATAGCAAGACTAATCCGGATAGGTTTTCACCGACCCCAAGGGGCAGAATCAGCCATGGGTGCTCGAGGTGAAGCATGCTTTCCGGAATTTCGATCAGCTTATATTTGCTT
>NZ_LWGJ01000085.1:0-1027 GCF_001635845.1 Oleiphilus sp. HI0132
GGCGAATACCGGCGATTATTGATCACGACAACGAAGGTTTTACTCTTTTCGAATCGGGGGCCATCCTGATCTACCTAGCCGAAAAGTCGGGAAATTTTTACGCACATACACCTAACGAGCGCGCGCTTATAAATCAGTGGCTAATGTTCCAAATGGGCGGAATTGGTCCAATGATGGGGCAAGCAAATGTTTTCTTTCGCTACTTTCCAGAAAAAATCCCCGCAGCTATTGACCGTTATCATAACGAGGTAAAGCGTTTGTTTGGAGTACTTGACTCTCACTTAAGTGAACATGAGTACCTGGTAAACAATTACAGCATTGCAGATATCGCAAACTGGGCTTGGGTTCGAACCCACAACTGGTCGGGTGTTGAAATCGATAGCTATCCAAACTTGGAAAGGTGGGTAAAAGCAATATACGAACGGCCGGCAGCATTAAGAGGCATTGATACGCCAAAGCGCCCTCGCTCAGAAAAAGTCGTTGCTAGTGGGCAAAAGATAATCGTTACCTGACAGACAGCGCTAATCAATTAAAAAGCGGGGAGCAATGTGCTTCCTTGCGCACTACTCCCCGCTACCCAAGCTGAAGTCTTGCTGACCTCTTGGTAGGTTGATAAACCCTCATCACAGATGCTCATCCTTGAGCCCTACCCGCTTGTTCACGAAGTTAACAGCCAAATGCCACTGAAAGAATAATAATACTCGCTAAGCAGCATCCCTCGACTCCTCATGATAGATAAGGCTAGTTCGCTAGCATAAACTCTTCCGCGGCGTATCCCTTGCGTAAGGCAAAGCTAAATCCCTTTACTGCGTGAAGAACGTCTTATCTGGAACTAATGTTATAAGCAATTTTTGGGTGTGAATAGTTGTAGCTACAACCTTTTCAAAAAAATAGTCTAGTGATACTGAAATAACTTGGCCAGTACGCGGAAGGCCTTATCATTTGGAACAGAGCATATACTGAGCTTGTTATATATCGCCAATTTCTTTTTATTAATAGCTTGCTGGGAGATTCCCTTCATTTCAGA
>NZ_LWGJ01000086.1:0-1022 GCF_001635845.1 Oleiphilus sp. HI0132
AGGCGAATCTACAGCTTTAGTTTCGGCAACTTCAGCTTTATCAGAGCTTTTATTTTCCTTGCTTTCAGTTGCAGCAGGTGCAGGGCTAGCGTTGCTACTCGCTTGAGGCAATGAACTCTTCTCTTCTACCTTAGGTTTTGAGACTTCTGCTTTAGGCTCAGTTGTAGCGACAGGCTTAGTTGTTTCCTTAAGGCTTTCGCTTGCTGTGCTAACTGCACCCTTGGTGTCAGTTTCAGCATTCTTCGTAGGAGCTTTGCTACGGCGCTCGCCACGGTTTTCTGAACGTCTACGGTTAGAAGAGCGAGTAGTGGATTTATTTTCGCTGCTTTTAGCTTCAGGCTTTGTGGTATTGGCTTCTACACTGTCGTCCGCTTTTGCTAAGGTATTGTTTACCACGGGCGCTTCTTCAGGGCGTTGTTTATCCTCATATTTCTTGGCAGGACGGTTACCGCTACGATTTCTGCGCTGCGAACCTTCTTTGTTCTGAGTGCGTGAATCGTTTTGCTTCTGGTCGCGAGTGTTCTCAGAATTTGATCTGTTGCCGCGATTATCATTGCTACGACGCGAGTCATTGTTTTGATTGCGTCGGTTACGTTGGTTGCCGCGATCATCTCTGCGATTTTCATCGCGTTGATTTCGATTTTGGCCAGACTTATTACGGTTGCGGTTGTTGCCTGAAGCGTTATCGCCAGACTGAGAGTCTCGTTGCTTGTTTCTATTCTTCTGGTTACTGCGGTTGCCTTGAGTGCTGCGCTGCTGCTTTCTAGCAGGTGCTTCATTAGCAACAGAGGAGGCTTTCTCTTCTGCGCTGAACATTGCCGATAGCTTGGATTTCAAACGCTTCATTAGGCCAGTTTCTTCGCTTTGCTCAGCTTGCTTTTGAGGTGCAGCTTCAGTTGCAGGCGCTGAAACTTGAGGTGCAGGGCTAGCATGTGAAATAGATTTAACCGCAGCTTCTTCGCGCACGACTTCTTTTGCTGCGGCTGTTGGAACTGCTTGTTCCTCTGGCTGTGTTGTTTCTA
>NZ_LWGJ01000087.1:0-1028 GCF_001635845.1 Oleiphilus sp. HI0132
GAAACTTGTCTTGCTGGCGTATCACTCGGGCTAGCTCCATACCGGTACAGCCTGGCATGTACATATCCATGATAATTATCTCAGGCTGGAAATCCGCCAAGGCTACCAGGATATCCATCGGCTCGGTAATGATGTGAGGAATCATGCCGGCTTTGTGCAATATATTCTCAATGTACTTTGCTTGTGCTTTAGAGTCATCGACTACCAGAATACGGTATGGGTCCTGAATGTTGGCGTGCGTATATTGCTCAAATTTTTCTATTAGCTGGCCAGGGTCGATGGCTCGATAAAAAAACTCTTCGCCGCCTGTGCGCGATGCTTTTAGCCGGGTCTGAATGTCGTCAGTGCTCTCGCTAACATAAATAACTGGAATAGTTGTCTCGTGAGACTCCTGGATTACTTGAACGGCATCGATGCCAGCAAGCTTATGCCCGCCAAAATCTACATCGGCTACGATGGTCTCTGGCTTATCCTGCTTAGCTGCGTGAACAAAATCATCAACATCACTGAAGTTGATTGAACGAAAACCAAAGAACTCCAGCTGATTAATAATGCGGTTAGCGTACTCGGTGTTGTNTAGCGCGAGGTAAATCGGAGTGCGTAAAAAAGTACGTGGATTCGAGTGCGAGGTGTCGCTTCGCCCCCCTCCGGTATCACTCTTTCGCAAAGTGCACTCATTCAGCTCCTGAATAAAGGACTCAATTTTTTGTTGGCTGTCTAACGAAAGCGGGGCTTCAGGGTTAACATTGCTCAGTAGCTGGTTAATTTTTCGTGCCGAAGTCTCCTGGCGAGACATCTCAAAGCGGGTTGCAAAACGCTCTAGTTTTTCACTCGCATCATTTAAATCTTGAGTGCGATCCAGGTCTTCCCAAGAGGAGAGTTTGCACTTTTGATAGACATCTAATACAACTCTGGCTTGCGTCGTAACTCGTTTTGCAAACAGTTGTTTAAGTTTCTCTCGTTGGTTGTCCTGAGCCATTCCTTGATCCTAATGGAAGAATTCTTTTTGTAAACGCGAATCGTCTCTA
>NZ_LWGJ01000088.1:0-911 GCF_001635845.1 Oleiphilus sp. HI0132
AAATACCTTGGCAATGGTCGGTGTATTTATAAGAAACAATTTGATTGCGACCTACAGCGCTATTGATGTCGAAGAGATTATCTTCAAAAAGCTCATTACCCCAATCACAAAGCGTTTCAAGCGAAACCTTGTCATCCTTTACGATCGAAGAATGAAGCTTAAGCGTTAAACCGAGCTGACCATTCCACTTCATGACGCAGCTTGATATCGGATAGTTCTTTGTTCCTGGTGCACAGCAAAACCAGCGTTCTTTTTGTAATGCTGAAACCGCTTCTGCCTGTTTGCTCGGTAAGGCAGAGATATCTTCATCTAACCAGTTCCCCATTGCGGAGAAATTGCCAGCGTAAAAGGATTTATTGCTGAGGTAGCGATATAAAAATCTAATCATAAAGCCAGGTAGATATTTAGCTATCTTGGCTTGTTGCCAGTGCAGCCAATGCTCGCGTGACTTTAGCCGCTCGCGAATTCTGTCGTTTAACTGGGTAGGTGAAATATCCGCTTCGAGAGGGATATAAAATCCACTGGAGAAATTTGCATAGTCTGAGTCGGTTCCAAAATTAGCTGCCCCCCTTAAATTAACGGGATAAAACCACGAATAGCTTTGATTGCAGTTTTTTGAATCTGCAAGTAAATGCTTGGCAGCCGAGCGGTTTAGCGCCCATAGTATAAAGGTTGTTAAAGGGATATCGAGAGATTTTGCTCGTTGTTCGATAGCTGCGGTTTCATAACGATCAAAAAATAGAGTGTCTACCGAATTTTGGCTTACTTGATTATCCGCTTTCCAAAAACGCCATTTGACCCTTTTAGGGTAAGGTTGAACTTTTGCTTTGATCGCTTTCAATTCTTGAGTGTCAGGTTCACCGGTTTCTCTACACTTAGGGATCTTCACACTGGTGAAACCGAGATCGTTC
>NZ_LWGJ01000089.1:0-1221 GCF_001635845.1 Oleiphilus sp. HI0132
CAATACATATTTATGACTAAGGTCTGTCACGACAGCTTTCTCATCAACAAGAATTCCTGGATAGCTCGCACCTATCTGCATATTAATCCGCGCAAACATCCCTGGCGTGAACTTACCATCTTCATTGCTAAATACTGCACGCAGTCGTATTGTACCCGTACTGATATCAACCTGATTATCAACAAAATCGATCACTCCCTGATGCGGATATGTAGTTTCACCCGCCAACCCCATAAATACAGGAATATTCATTTCATCCAAACGCTTGCCTTCTCCTAAGCTACGCAAACGAGCAAAGGTTTTTTCGTCAACATCAAAATATGCATGTGTTTTATCAGTAGAAACCAAGGTAGTCAGCACTGTGCTACCTGCAATGACCGAGCTCCCTTTTTTCACACGGGCATTAGAAACCTGGCCATCAAACTCAGCTTTTACGGTGGTGATTGCATCGAGGACTTTAGTTCGTTTCAAGTCTGCCTTCGCACTTTCTACTGCGGCAATAGCTTGAGTTAAGCGGGTGCGACTGTTATCGAGCTGCTCTTGAGAAATCGCGCTTTTCTTACGTAAACTTTCTGCTCGTTTTAAATCACGTTTAGATAATTCTATTTCCGCTACATTGCGTTTAACTTCCGCTTCCAGGCGCTGAACTTCTGCACGCACCGTTCAGCTGTTGATAANGGTAAAAGGTCGTTTAGAGACTTTAGAAGAATTTGAGGATGTTGTACTGCGTGTTGGCGATAACGGAGCCATCACGCGCTTAAAAGATGTCGCGCGAGTTGAATTAGGTTCAAATTCCTATGCGCTAAGATCCTTGCTAAATAACAAGCAGGCCGCAGCCATTGCAATTTTTCAACGCCCTGGCTCAAATGCGATCCAGATCTCAGACGATGTTCGTGCGCGTATGGAAGAATTGAAGAAGACTTTCCCTGCGGGTGTTGATTACAACATCGTCTATGATCCTACCATTTTCGTGCGAGGTTCTATCGAAGCGGTTGTGATGACTTTGCTTGAAGCCATGGTGCTTGTTGTGATTGTGGTCTTACTGTTCTTGCAGACATGGCGAGCATCAATTATTCCTTTAGTTGCAGTACCTGTTTCTTTAGTTGGGACATTTGCAGTGATGGCCATGTTTGGCTTTTCTTTAAATGCACTAACGCTTTTTGGATTAGTCTTGGCTATCGGTATCGTAGTAGATGATGCGATTGTTGTGGTTGAAAACGT
>NZ_LWGJ01000090.1:0-576 GCF_001635845.1 Oleiphilus sp. HI0132
TTACTTCACTGACCGTAAAGCCACGGCCATAACCACAGTTTAGGATTTGCGATTCACCGCCTTTCGCCATGTAATCGAGCGCCATAACATGCGCTTTAGCCAAATCATCAACATGGATGTAATCGCGGATACAGGTACCATCACGTGTTTCATAATCCGTACCAAAGATCACCATACCATCGCGCTCACCTGTTACACATTCACAAGCGACCTTGATCAGATGAGTCGCTTCGGGGGTTGCCTGCCCCAAACGGCTGGTAATGTCAGCACCGGCAACGTTAAAGTAACGCAAAATCACATGATTCAAATCGCTGGCTGCCGACAGGTCACGAATCATTTGCTCGCTCATCATTTTCGATGCGCCGTAAGGGTTGATTGGCGCTAGTGGCATATCTTCGCTAATTACTTTCTCTTCCGGCATACCATAAACAGCCGCCGTTGACGAAAATACCATGTAAGGCGTTTTATACTTTTCAATAATAGTCAGTAAATTCAGGGTATTACGAGTATTGTTACTGTAGTACTTAAGTGGATTTACGACTGACTCGGGCACCACAATGTTCGCGGCAAAATGTA
>NZ_LWGJ01000091.1:0-6114 GCF_001635845.1 Oleiphilus sp. HI0132
GTCGTGGTTTCGCGACCCCATTCCTGAAACCGAAACTCGGTCAGCTGTTTCAGGTGAGTTTGATCTGGAAATCGTAAGTCATTGCTGGAACTACTCTAATACCTTGAGCTATCAGTTAAGTTCATACGTCAACTACCCACCCAGTAAGTTACGTTTAACCGCAACCGTGTTTTATGCTGAGGAAGATAAAGGTACCAAAGCTGTTTTAGATTACTTTTCTAAGCTAGAGGTGCCAAATGTTACTTGGAATTTTCAGCCGCTAAGTAAGGGAAAACTATTTCGCCGCGGAATTGGTCGAAACATGGCGGCTCGTTCGACTAAAGCTGACTGGTTGTGGTTTACCGACTGCGATATTATTTTCCATAAGAATTGCCTCGATTCTTTGGCTGAAGCACTTCAAGGTAAGAAAGATATTTTGTATTACCCGCGCTCCGAGAAAACAACTGACATGTTGAAAGATGACGACCCGATGTTGCGTAAAGATGCCGAGCCTCAATTAGTTGATATTGAAACCGCGAACTTTAGCTCTCATACTCGTGATAAAGCAAAAGGCGCTTTTCAGATTGTACATGGTGATGTAGCTCGGGCGATTGGCTATTGTGAAAAAATAAGAATCTTCCAGACCGAAACGCTAACCTGGCGTAAAACTTATGAAGATACAGCGTTCAAATGGCTGATTAAGTCGGAAGGAACCCCTCTAGATATTGATGGTGTCTTTCAAATTCGTCATGTGACGAAAGGGCGTTATGCGCAGGATTCCAATATATCTAAAGTGCGTAGCAAGATCAGACACATGCAAGAATAGCCGGTGCTGACGACGCGATGAAAAACTACTATTTCATATCCTCTCCTTTACACTTTTTTATTGCCTCTAACTTAGCAATTGAAAATCAAGGACAAGAAAACATAGCTGTAATTGTTTCAAAAAACCTGGATTTGGCCAAATCCTTCACTCTAGCGATTGAGCAAGTAAAGGGATTGTTTCAAGAAACCGTTTCTTTAGCGAATGATAAAGGTCTCGGAAAGATACAGCATCGTCGGGAGGTCATGAAACGGATTGATGTTTTGTTTGCTTCGGATTCGAGTAAACAAATTTATACTGGAAATGATCGCCGAGTAGAGTTTCAGTATGCGATGCATGTTGCCAGTCAATCGGGTAGACGTGCGACCGGTATTTACATGGATGATGGTGCGGTGAGCTATATTGGCCACAAATCAATGAATAGCTTCGCTCACCGTTTTCTGGATCCTTTTCTTAAGAAACTCGTATACGGAACCTGGTGGAAGAACGCCCTGACAATAGGCTCTTCTGCTTGGATTTCAAAAGCCTATTTGGCGTTCCCTGAGTATGCTCACCCTCTGTTGCAGGAAAAGAAGCGCTTAGCGCTCAACACAGATTTGTTCTCATCTGATCAATTTAAACAGCTTTCTAAAAGTTTACTTGATGATAGAAAGGTCGATTTAAGCTGTTTCGATGCGATTAAGGTGTTGATTACTTTGCCTCATGAGGCTAGTTATATGAGGCAGCCGGATAGTCTAACAAGTGCCTATAAGCGATTGTTAGAAACTTTCTCCCCTCGTGACATTGGGGTCAAGGCTCACCCGAGGAGTACTAACCTTGACTTGCTCGATGAGATGTTTCCAGGTTCAACCCGTATCGATAAAAATATAGGCTTTGAGCTTATCTTGCCTCTGCTGGGAGATGACGTGCTTGTTTTGGGCGATATCTCGACAACCTTGCTGTCTGCCAAGTGGTTGAGGCCGGATATTCGTGTTGAAACATTAAGCTGTGAGGTGGCTAGTCAGCAAATGAATGACTTATTCAGCGCTCTTGGGATAAAGAAAAGCTATTCATTGGAATAAGCATTAACACTTAAATAATGGATATTGACAGTGAAGAAATATAAAAAGACTTATTGGGGGGCTATCCCAAAAGAGTTTAAGGCTCATGACAATGTGATATTCAAACGCTTTGGGAGGCGGTCAAATTGGTCGAGTGCTACCTCTATATTGGGTTTGAAGGGCGGAGCCTGTGCGAAGACAATGTTTTTCAGCATGCTTGCTCGAACTGTCCATAGCAATCCTGACTTGTTTGAATCAATACCCCCTGTTTCAATTAATTGGTCGGAGCGTTTTGTCGATGATGGCGATAAAACGCTTGTTGTTGAACATGGCTGGCTACCGAGATCGTCTTATCAAATCTCTCCTCATGGGGCCAATGCACGCAGCCACACTCAGTTTGACTCTGGCGTTGATTATGTTGAGCGCATAGGTCGACGCGATTTAGAGCACTGCAAAGCTCGCGCTCAACACTTCTTGAGGCCTAAAAAGGTTGATATCGCAGGCCTTACTCAAAAGCCTTTTTGTTTATTGCCACTCCAAGGAGGAGAGGACTATAACCTGAAGTTTTCTGATTCTGGTTTTGAGAGCTTGTATGGGCAGAAGGGCGCCAACGATTTATTGGCTCAGGCGCTAATTGATCGGAGTTATGCGGAAGCGCAAGGTGTGAACATTATCGTGACTGAGCATCCTGCTAAAAAATGCCGCTTATCTAATGCTCCGACGTTACCAAAGGGTGTGACATTTATCGAGGCTAAGAAAGGTATCCGTAGTATTGATTTAGCCGCGCATAAAAATTGTGTTGGGGTCGTATCGGTTAACTCTAACTTGGTTCATGAGGCAATGGTCTTAGGCAAGCCTGTTTGTTCTTATGGGCGTTTGATGTACAAGAGTGATGATAAGCCAATGTTTTCGTCAATTGCAGATATGCTGACATGTGGCGAACAAGACCTCAGCCTGGCTGATCAGTATTTAGCGCTATTATTTTTAAGTCAGTGGGAACTCACTGACTTAATGGACCCTATAATTGTGCAGACTTTATTAAACAGCATGGGGAAGGTTTTCCCTTGGGAGTTACGTCGAGGTATTTAACATTGGCTAATGTAAAAGAATATTCTTTTTTACCAGCTTAAAGCTTTTGCCAAGAATCAAACCTCTAATAAGTCTAGATTCAACACCGCTAACTTTACAGCTTCGCGATACTAAGAGTAAAACGTACATTAGCTGGCTTCCCATAATATATAGATAACCTCCTATTTCCGGGTTGCTGGTATATACTGATACGTACTTATTTCGGGTGACAGATGATTAAGGGTATCTTGTATTGAATACTGGTTTCTGGCCGAGCTTTATTGCTCATATTAAATTTACTCTAGCTTTTCTTTTATTGGTTACTTCTATCGAGATGCATGCGAGCTCTGACCAAGCCCGCCACTGCTTCAATTCAGGAGACTATGTCTGCGCCAAAAATATATGGGAGCCATTAGCTTATAAAGGCGATAGCATTGCCCAATTCTATATGGCCCGAATTAATCAGGAAGGTTTAGGTGTCGCTAAGAACATTTCTAATGCGCAGATATGGTACGTAGAAGCCGCTGAGTCAGGCTTGTTGGAAGCGCAAAATAATCTAGCTGTGCTGTATGAGAAAGGTGACGGTTTACCTAGAGATATTAATAAAGCGATAAAGTGGTATACGCTAGCGGCCGAACAGGGCGATACCTCAGCTCAATATAATCTAGCCTTAATTTATTACACCAATGAAGACGTCAAAGACGAAACAAAGGCTAATAGCTGGTTCAAGAAGGCGGCTAAGTTGGGAGACGTTCAAGCTCAGTATAACTTAGCGCTAATGCTCTTAAATGGATTGGGTGTCGAAGCTAAACCGAAAAGGGCTTTGCGTTGGTTGAGACGGGCGGCTGATCATGGGCATATACTGTCTCAGTATCAACTAGGCAGAATTTATCATTCTGGTGAAGTCTCTGGTAAAAACATAGCTGAAGCCATTAGTTGGTATACCTTGGCAGCCGAACAAGGTGATATCGATTCTCAGCTAAGTTTGGCGCAAATCTATTTACAAGATGGTCCTCAACACGACTCGCATGAATCATTTCGTTGGTTTGAAGTGGCTGCAAAATCAGGAAGTGCTCAGGCTCAGTTTCAATTAGGTCGTTTCTATCAAAGCGGTTTCGGTGTTATTAAGAACTTAAGCAAGGCGCAGCAATTGTATCAACAGGCTTGTAGGCAGAGACTTTCTGTTGCTTGTCAGGCTGGCGCTGCGCTGTAAACTTAGGCTCTTCTTGATAGGCATGGCTTGAGCTATAATGCTCAGTTCGCTCATTAGTTAAAATCCCTTTATGTCTTCTTCCTCATCAGAAAATCCCAACGCATTTACCGCTAACGGCCAGAATTATGAGCTTCAGCGTTATCCTGTTGAAAAGCGTAGTCAGTTGCGTGCCTGGGATGCTGCAGACAGCTACCTGCTTAATCTGGTTGATGACATGGCTGGAAGCTTCAAGCAGCTTTGTATCGTGCACGATAACTTTGGTGCTTTGACGATTCCTTTAATGAAATATAAGCCCCTCTGTTACGGCGACTCATGGATGTCATTAGAAGCAACGCGACAGAACCTCAAGAAGAATGCTGAAGCGAATGACGATAATGTGCTGGACTTTGAGTCGGGTCTTGAGTATCTCGTCAAACGAGAAGAGCGCCCAGACTTAATCATTGGTCGAGTACCTAAATCTAAAAGCCAGCTGGCTTATTTACTCGCTGAACTGAATAAGTGGGCACAAGAAGGCTGTACACTTTTACTTGCAGGTATGGATAAGCACTTAAGCAAAGGTCAGTATGAGTTGCTGGAGAAGTGCTTTGGCCCGGCGAGTTTTTTGCCAGGTGTAAAAAAAGCGCGAGTCTGGAGGGCAGAGGTTGATAAATCTCTGGCGTACGCTTCAGAGCAGAATATATTTGAACAGTGCAAGTCTGTCAGCGTTCCCGATTTTGAATTGAACTTGAAGGCTTTACCAAATGTCTTTAGCAATGATCATTTGGATATTGGCAGTCGCTTCTTTTTGGGGCATTACAAGTGCTTACCGGAGGTTTCACAAGTCGCTGATTTAGCCTGTGGGAATGGGGTACTTGGTTTAGCCTACTTACAGCGCTTTCCTAATGCCCAGATGTTTTTCTATGACGAGTCTTTTCAGGCGGTACAGTCTGCGAAACACAATTTGGCGGTCAATATGCCTACAAACCGTGCTGAGTTTATTGCTTGTGACGGCTTGAGCAAGGCTAAGTCTAATTCATTGGAATTGATTCTTTGTAACCCGCCGTTTCATCAGCAAAATACGGTGAGCACTTCGATAGCCCAATCCTTTTTCAAAGAAGCCAAACGTGCATTGAAAACGGGTGGCGAGGTATGGCTCGTGGCAAATCGGCACCTTGGCTACCATTCTGACTTGAAAAGAATATTTGGTAACTTTGAAAATATCGCAGCGAATAAGAAGTTTGTAATTCTCAAAGCTGGGAAGTAAGCCATTCCTTAAAATATGAATAATATTCATGTTTGTGTTAGTCTGGGATTTTATGATCTCAGGTAGGCTGGACTTTTACTTGGTTTAGACTGCAGATCCAAAAAAATAATAAGACTAGTTGGATAATATGGACGCAAACTATTTTTCTAAGCTATCGCTCGCTCTGAGTCAGGCAGGCCTTGCTAGCCCTGTACTGCTTGTCGATAAATCTTTGTTGGATGAAAATATTGCACGCTTGAAAGAAACCCTAGAAAAAGGGTTTGCCTATCGAGTGGTGGCAAAATCTTTACCCAGTATTCCTATGCTGGAATATATACTGTCCGAAACTAATTCCTCTCGTTTAATGTGCTTTCACCTTCCTTTTCTTATACATATTGCAGAGCATAAATGGCCCGTAAAGCCGGACTTGTTGTTAGGAAAACCTATGCCTGTCATGGCGCTTAGAGCTTTCTATCAGTGGTATGAGAAGCAAGGTGAGCCGCTAGACTTTGAGCCAGCAGAGCAAGTTCAATGGCTGATTGACTCAAATGAACGCTTGAACGAGTACGAGGCTGTTGCTTTAGAGTCAGGGCTCAAGATGAAGGTTAACCTTGAGGTCGACGTGGGTTTGCATCGTGGTGGCTTTGCTGACATGAGTGAGTTTAGGTCTTGTCTAGAGCGTATTAAACAATCTGATTTATTGAGCCTTAGCGGACTAATGGGTTACGACTACCACGTTGCCAAGGCGCTTAATATTTTGGAAGGAAGG
>NZ_LWGJ01000092.1:0-904 GCF_001635845.1 Oleiphilus sp. HI0132
TTTCAAAAGAAGATCGTCAGAAATATCGTGGGAGACTTTATCAGATCTTCAGCCTTATAGTATCGGGTCAAATGCAGGCTACCATTATCCTATAGCGTTCCAAGCTGCTGAGCGTGAAGGGCTCATAAAGACAGCTCCGCTGTTTTCACAAAACCCAACACTCGACAACTTAAAAAAATTGAACCGCGAGCACATCGAGCTATTTATATGCAACAAGCTGGTATGTCAGTTTTATATTGATCAGTATGCACCTTTGTTTCGGAACATTGACTATATTCCTAAAGCAGTCGGACCTATCAAGGCCTTTCATGTCGGCTTTACTCGCAAGAAGAGTGGGGCCTTAGAGTTGCGTGAACAATTTAACATAGCTCTAGATGGCGCCATAAAGACAGGTCTACTCGAAAAGATCTATAAACAGCAGGGAATCAAATCAAAAGTAAGTCGCCTGGGTTCTCAAGGTGCGAAAGGCCTAGTAATTCGATAACGAGTAACTCAGAGCTTCATCGAATCTTTAAACTGTGGAAAGGTCACGCATTTATTTTTGCGAAGCGCTAGCACCGCTCTTTTTAAAAACGTGGCATATTGCCTATTAGGAGTGATCATTAACGTCCCATAACGAGGTTATTCGCTGCTTTGAATGATACGCCACCCTAACAAACTTATTGGGTTTCCCCCCAAGAATTTGTTAGCCTAAACTCGAGTGGGCTTCGCCCTACCTCACGAGAAAATGCGCTTGAGAAGCTACTCGCGTTAGAGAAGCCGACTTTAAAAGCAATCTGTTCAATGCCTTCAGGTGTACTGATTAAGTATTCCTTAGCTCTATCCATACGAAGTTGATTAGATAGTTTTCTCCAGTTTGTCCCTTCTTTTGTTAGATAGCGTGTAAGCGTTCGTGATGAAATAT
>NZ_LWGJ01000093.1:0-929 GCF_001635845.1 Oleiphilus sp. HI0132
ATAACGTACATCGAAGCCAGCCAACTGATTCCCCGCTTGCTTGGCTGTATTTTCACCCTGCGAAGTAAGCGACTTCCAGAAGGTAGACAAGTCTTCATCACGCCCTTCTCCACCCCACTGCATCGCACGGGACATACCAAATTCAAGACCTTTCAACGGCCTAAAGGTAAAACGCATGCCAGTAAGTTTTGCCTCAGGTATTGTACGCTCACTTTCTAGCTGACCAATATAAGATACAAATTGCCACTCTCCTAACCAAGAAAGCAATGGTGTTTCAAAGGTTTGCCCCTGCTTGGTTCTTAAGAATACGCTCGGCACCGGCTCGGCATTATTTGTCAGGATCAAACTCGACTGAGAACCCGCGCCCCACCATTGATCGACTGCGCCAACACCCAATACCCAGTTGCCATCACGACCGCCCAGCACGCCAGCCAAATAGGAGCCATAAAAGTCTGTCTGGACGGCATCATCACCAGGGTCTGTCATGACATTAGCTTGAAGCCTGAAGGCAAAGCTTTCACTATCACCTTCCATTGTTTTATGGATCTCTCCTTTTTCTTGCTGGAAAGAACCAAAATCTCTTAATAATGGCCTAGCACTGCCCGCTGTCACTTCAAGGCTTTTTTTAATACCGGACTTAGTCTGCTTACGTAGCTCAAAGCGTAATTCTCTAATCGCAGTTTTTTGTGCTGAATTGAGCTTCGAGTGATCAGCTTCTGCTAGTGCATTTTTTACATCTGCCCACATAAGCGGCCAGGTCGTTAAAGAGATATCGATCACTTCTGCATCATTGAGTAGCTGAAGATTATTTCGAAGCCTAAGGTCACCTACATCAATCCATGGCGCAGCGTTTACCGTGGCAGCCATAACAAGAGAAAGGGACATTACAAGGGTGCTGAGAAGCTTAGATTTGATAGACACGAATTAGA
>NZ_LWGJ01000094.1:0-746 GCF_001635845.1 Oleiphilus sp. HI0132
ATGCGTGTCTATTTTGAAAAACCTCGAACAACTGTTGGATGGAAAGGTCTTATCAATGACCCTCACCTAAATGATTCATTTGAAGTTGAAGAAGGCCTGCATATTGGCCGCCAACTACTAATAGACATTTGCGATATGGGCCTACCTACCGCTACCGAAGCACTTGATCCAATCTCACCACAATACTTGCAAGATACAATTTCCTGGTCTGCTATTGGTGCGCGTACCACAGAGTCCCAAACACACCGCGAAATGAGTAGCGGTTTGTCAGTTGCAATCGGCTTTAAGAATGGCACAGACGGCGGCCTTGGCGTTGCGATGAATGCACTTAAATCTGCATCACACCCTCATAGCTTTTTAGGGATTAATCGCGAAGGACAAGTATCGGTAGTTCGCACTAAAGGCAACCCATATTCTCACGTTGTCTTGCGTGGTGGTGGCGGTAAACCTAATTATGACTCAGTTAACGTTGCACTATGCGAGCAGGAACTTGAGAAAGCAAAACTTAGTAAGAACATAATGATTGATTGCAGCCACGCAAACTCAAACAAAGATGCTAACCTGCAGCCACTGGTTATGCAGGACGTTTGCAATCAGATCATCGACGGCAACAAATCTATCGTTGGCATTATGGTTGAGAGCAATCTTAAGTTTGGTAACCAATCGATTCCTGAAGATTTATCTCAGCTTGAGTACGGCGTATCAGTTACCGATGCTTGTATCGACTGGGAGACAACTGAAAAATC
>NZ_LWGJ01000095.1:0-569 GCF_001635845.1 Oleiphilus sp. HI0132
TCCTTATGTTAAGCATATCACCGACTCAAGCGCTGTTATCGAATGGACAAGTGATAAACCTGGCTCAAGCATTGTAGATTTATCAAACGGCTTACGTTATCAATCAGACACACTAAGCACTGAGCATAGCGTCGTCGTGACAGGGTTGGACCCCGAGACTCTCTATCAGGCAGATGTCCATTCATTAGATAAAGATGACCGCGCTTCTGAAACACTAAGTACCAGTTTTACAACGCTTGCTGTACCGGATTATCGGGCACCCTTGATACTAGAAGGCCCTTATGCATCAAATATAACGCATGAGCAATTTACCTTATCTTTGTGTGCAGATGAGCCGGTTAGAGGCTCGATATATGTTGATGATCAACACTTCACTCTTTCGGATTTAGCGATTTGCCATCAAATTCTTATCGAAAGTTTGAGTCCGAATACTGCGTACACAGTTATTGCTGAAGTAAGTGATGAGCAAGCTAACGGCCCTACAACAAGTCAGGCAATGACTGTCACCACCCTGCCCGCCCCCGACATCAGCGCTCCGAACATCTTACTGATGCCAATGGTTATTGATA
>NZ_LWGJ01000096.1:0-1663 GCF_001635845.1 Oleiphilus sp. HI0132
GTGTGTTGATGCGCGAGATTGCAATCGCTTCTCTCACTGGTTTACGAATATAGTCGGCGGCGCCTAGCTTAAGGCCTTTTTCTTCATCGTGCGAGTCTTGAAGGCCTGTAACAAAAATAACGGGGATGCCAGCCGTCTCTTCATCTTCTTTTAAGTGCTTGCTGGTTTCAAAGCCATCCATATCAGGCATCATGATATCAAGTAGAATGAGCTCGGGTTGGGGCTCTGTACGAGCGACTTCCAGACATTTTGCTCCAGAAGTAGCGACTTTGACCTGATAAAGATCGCGGAACATGAGAGCGAGAATTTGGACGTTAGCGGGCGCGTCATCAACAATGAGGACGGTTGGCTTTCCTTGTTTCTCGCTCGATATTTGAGGGGCCATTTATTAGGTGCCAGTCTGGTTATGAGGTCTGAATCAGAGCCAATATCTCTTTAAGTGTCGTTGATGCTGCCGTATTGTCAAATAAATTGATTTCTTCAACGAGTTTTATGACCAAATTTTGGATTTCCTGCCTATCGGGGAAGGCTGTTTTAAGGAGGCTTAAACTGTCTGGGTCGATATAATCTGATTGTTCAAGCTTGTTTTGAAGCGTGTTTAGTTGGTTTATAAACTCGTCATTAGAGAGTGTTTCATCTGATTCGTCGCTGGTCGATGCAGTACTTTGGTCGAGTGCTTCAGTAAATGATTGTTCGAGCAAGCTTAACTCTGTTGTGAACTCTACATGAAGTCCTTCAAGTTCGTGCTTATCTACTTGCTCAATAGGTCTTAGAGAAACCTGTTCAATGGCAGCGCAGAGACTTTGGAGCTTGTCGGCGCAAAGTTGCCCGCAGACACCTTTGAGAAGGTGTGAAATGGCTTTAAGCGCTTTTAGATCTAATTCGTTACAGGCCTTTAGAATATCTTCAGAGTGCTTCGGGCTGTCACTAAGGAAGCTATTCAGCAATGCAGAGAATAAATCATCGTTATTGTAGATTCTCTCTCTTAGACCGTCAGGGTTCCAGTGGGTAGGGGTATCTTGCTCGCTAGTTGAAGCAGTAGCGTTGGGTTTGGTGCTTGTATCATCTTGAGGCATAGGTGCGTCTTCATATTCAGGTTTGTTGTTACACACATAACTAATGAGTGTAGAAATTGGTGCGTCGTTATAAATTGGTTTGCTTAGATAGGCGTTCATACCGGCAGCCAAGCACTTTTCTTTATCTCCTTGCATTGCATTGGCTGTCATCGCAATGATCGGAATGTCGGTGTAGAACTGTCCAGCTTTGCCATCGCGAATAGCTCGAGTGGCTTCATAGCCGTCCATTTCGGGCATTTGACAATCCATAAGGATTAAAGTGTGTGGGGTATTGGCGGTGGTTTGTATCAAACTGCTAATTGCTTCCAGGCCATTGCCAGCGACATCCGCGTGTAGGCCAATGTTTTTTAACGTGCTGAGGGCTACCATTTGGTTAATATAATTATCCTCCAGGATCAATAAACGGGTACCTTCTGGCCATTTTATTTGTCTCGAATCCTTCGTAGAGTAGGTCTTAATGCTTTCAGAGGTGATCAGAGGTTGAGCTTGTTGTAGTGCTTGACCGTCATCCGCCAAAATACTTAACGCATCAAATAGGTCAGAGGTAGTCGCAGGTTTTGGGAAATAAGCATCGAAGCCAATATCGG
>NZ_LWGJ01000097.1:0-783 GCF_001635845.1 Oleiphilus sp. HI0132
GCAAATCGTGGGTGACCGTCATGCTTTGACAGTCGTAGGCGACGATGACCAGTCTATCTATGCCTGGCGTGGAGCAAGGCCAGAAAACCTGGCGCGTCTGGAAAAAGACTTCCCAAGCCTGAAGCTGATTAAGCTGGAGCAGAATTATCGCTCTACCAGTTTGATCTTGCGTGCGGCGAATACCTTGATCGCCAACAACCCTCATATGTTTGATAAAGCACTATGGAGCCAGCTGGGTGACGGAGAGCGAATTCGTGTAATTCGTTGTCGCCATGAAGATGCAGAGGCAGAACAAATTGCCGCAGAGATTCTTGATCTTAAGTTGAAAAAGGATATCCCCTTTAAAGACTTCGCTGTGCTTTATCGTGGTAACCACCAGGCGCGTCTGCTGGAAATCAAGATGCAGGCTTTTCAGGTGCCTTATCGCTTGTCTGGTGGTACCTCCTTCTTTGCCAAGAATGAAATCAAAGATGCCATGGCCTACTTGCGTCTCATTGCTAACCCTGATGATGACGCAGCATTTCTTCGGGTAGTCAACGTACCACGCAGAGAGATCGGCCCCTCAACCTTGGAGAAACTCGGAAATTATTCGACTGAGCGACATATTAGTTTGAATCAGGCTGTCGGTGAAATTGGTTTGGAACAAGTGTTGAGTGGTAAGGCGCTGGATCGGGTCAGGCGCTTTAGCGATTGGTTACGAAAAACAACGGAACGTTGTTATCAGGAAGATCCGATACCTGTGATCAAGCAGTTGTTTACCGATATTGAGTATGATCAATGGCT
>NZ_LWGJ01000098.1:0-1441 GCF_001635845.1 Oleiphilus sp. HI0132
TCAGCGTGTTACAGCGGTTGTGTTGGCTGCTTACACGGTATTTATTCTGGGTTATCTAGTGCTAAACCCTGACTTGACATACATGCAGTGGAGTGAGCTGTTTAGTCAAACTTGTGTCAGAGTATTTTCTTTACTTGCTTTGTTATCTTTGGGTGCTCACGCTTGGATCGGTTTGTGGACGGTGTCTACAGACTATCTAAAAGCAATGGTATTCAGGTTTATTTTTCAAGCTGGTTGTGGCCTGGTCATGTTCGTTTACGTGGTCTGGGGTGTTCAGATTCTTTGGGGGCTGTAAGAAATGTCTAAATTAAGAACGCTTAATTATGATGCAATAGTTATTGGTGGTGGCGGTGCTGGTATGCGCGCAGCACTTCAATTGACAGAATCCGGCATCAAAACAGCTTGTATTACTAAAGTATTCCCAACTCGTTCTCACACGGTTTCTGCTCAAGGTGGTATAACTTGTGCGATCGCAAGTGCGGATCCAAATGATGATTGGCGCTGGCACATGTATGACACTGTTAAAGGGTCAGACTATATCGGTGATCAGGACGCAATTGAATATATGTGTTCAGTTGGCCCTCAGGCTGTATTTGAATTGGATCATATGGGTTTGCCTTTCTCGCGAACTGAAGCAGGTCGTATCTACCAGCGCCCGTTTGGTGGCCAGTCTAAAGGGCCGGATAATCCGACTCAGGCTGCACGTACTTGTGCTGCTGCTGACCGTACAGGTCACGCACTATTGCACGCACTATACCAGGGCAACTTGAAGGGCGGCACTACCTTTCTTAATGAATGGTATGCAGTCGATTTGGTGAAAAACCAAAAAGGTGCAGTGGTTGGTGTCATTGCTATCTGTATTGAAACAGGTGAGCGTGTATACGTTAAGGCTAAGGCAACTGTTATGGCGACGGGTGGTGCTGGTCGTATTTATCAGTCGACTACTAACGCTTTGATTAATACTGGTGACGGTATGGGGATGGCGCTTCGCGCTGGCTTCCCAGCGCAGGATATGGAAATGTGGCAGTTCCACCCAACAGGTATCGCTGGAGCGGGTACACTGGTAACAGAAGGTTGTCGTGGTGAAGGTGGTTACCTGATCAATGGCGAAGGCGAACGTTTCATGGAACGTTACGCACCTAACGCTAAAGATCTTGCTGGTCGTGACGTTGTTGCGCGTTCAATGGTTATGGAAATACTAGAAGGCCGTGGTTGTGGTCCAAATAAAGATCACGTTATGTTGAAGTTGGACCATTTGGGTGAAGAAACCTTGAATGCCAAGCTTCCAGGTATTCTTGAATTGTCACGTACATTTGCTCACGTTGATCCGGTTAAGGTACCAATTCCGGTTGTACCAACTTGTCACTATATGATGGGTGGTATTCCGACTAATATCGGTGGTCAGGCACTAACGCAGGATGCTGAAGGTAACGATCACGTT
>NZ_LWGJ01000099.1:0-772 GCF_001635845.1 Oleiphilus sp. HI0132
ATTCCTTAAACTCTCATTTTAATATGGCTAGTGTTTGTGAGGAGGCGTTTGTCGAATTAGTGCGAGAGTGTTTCAGTGAGTGGCCACGATAAAGTGGCACTGTATTACTCGAAATAGCATTTCTGGCCTATTACTCGATCGCGCCCAGCTTCCTTTGCTTTATACAGGCATTGATCGGCAATATCCAATAGTTTAATCGCGTGCTTGATTGTGTCTGTAGTAGGGGTGGCGTTGGATACACCAATGCTCACAGTTAAAAAGGTTGAAATGCCCGAATCCAAAAACTCGTTTTCTTTGAACTGCTCACGTATGCGCTCGGCAAGTCGCATAGCACCGTCTAATGTCGTATTGGGTAGAAGCACTGCTATTTCTTCACCGCCATAGCGTGCGACGGTATCCGAAGGTCGATGGATAACTGCTTTTATCAGCTCGGCAGAGCGAGTTAGACAGTAGTCACCATACAAATGTCCGTATTTATCATTAAGGACCTTAAAGTGATCTATATCGATCATAATAACTGAAAAGCTGAGGCTGTCCCTCGCAGCACGGTGAATTTCTTTCTTAAAGGTCTTATCGAAATAGTAGCGATTCTTTAGACTAGTAAGGCCGTCAGTTACGCTTAGTTCCTTAAGCTGCGTATTCGCTTCTTCGAGCGCTTCGGTGCGTGATTTAACGATTTTATCTAAATCCTGATTCATTTTGATTTGCGCATCGAGTAGTGCATCTTGAGCTTCAACTCGCAAGTCTTTTTCATAATTTAACCTGTCAGCGA
>NZ_LWGJ01000100.1:0-635 GCF_001635845.1 Oleiphilus sp. HI0132
ATGCGTGGAACTATGCCGATGCAAAAATGGATGACCTGGCTGCGTTCTTGATTACTGGCGGCCCGACCTATCTACTAGCATCTCAAGACCTGGATGGCAAAGCAGGTAAGGATTATATCGATTTGGATAAGGTTCCAGAAGGCCGCAAAGTTTTTGCTCGTGAGTGTGCAGGTTGCCACAGCTCGAAAATGGCACCAGAAAACGTACGTGCAGATAAGAATGCTTTGGCCAAGTTCTACGAAGGTCATGTATTTGGTTCGGAAGATTACTGGCAATTAGAGTTCACTGACGCAGAGCGCAATGATCCGGCCTTTATTGCGAAATTTATGCAGAAAGATGAGTCCGGTAAGTTACGTCCTAAGCAGTTCGCCGAGAAAGGTATCTTTGGTCAGGATTGGCTGTCAAACGATGAGTTAGTGCCTTTCGATATCATTGGTACAAACTATTGTCGAGCCATTCATGACAATCATAATGAAGGCCACATCTTTGAAGAGTTCTCATCTGAGACCTACAAGAATAAGCCTTCACCGGGCAGTATTCCTAAGGTGCTTAACCCTGTCGCGCCAATCGTCGGTGGTATGCAGATTGGCGAGAAGAAGATTGAAGGTGGCCCAGGGTACTTGAGAAACTTCTCT
>NZ_LWGJ01000101.1:0-964 GCF_001635845.1 Oleiphilus sp. HI0132
TGCGATACCCTTTTCAACTGCCGGGATAAACTCACGCGGCACAGCACCACCAACAATCTCATTTACAAACTCTAAACCTTCTTCGCCATCCGCTAAGGGCTCAAACTTAAGCCAAACATGCCCATACTGACCACGCCCACCTGACTGACGAACAAATTTACCTTCAATATCACTAATATTTTTAATCGCTTCACGGTAAGCCACCTGCGGCTTACCAATATTTGCCTCAACACTGAACTCACGCTTCATGCGATCAACGATGATATCCAGGTGCAATTCGCCCATTCCGGAGATAATCGTCTGGCCCGTCTCTTCATCGGTTTTTACTCTAAACGAAGGATCTTCCTGCGCAAGCTTACCTAGGGCAACACCCATCTTTTCCTGGTCTGCCTGCGTACGAGGCTCCACTGCAACCGAAATTACAGGCTCTGGAAACTCCATACGCTCAAGCGTAATCTTGTTCTCAATATTACATAGCGTTTCGCCAGTAGTAACATCCTTAAGGCCGACCGCAGCTGCAATATCTCCAGCCAATACTTCTTTTATTTCTTCTCGGTCATTTGCATGCATCTGCACCATTCGACCAATGCGCTCCTTCCTACCCTTAACTGGGTTATACACGGTATCGCCGGTTTTTAGCGATCCAGAGTAGACCCTAAAGAAAGTCAGAGTACCAACAAAGGGGTCCGTCGCAATCTTAAACGCAAGAGCAGAAAATGGAGCAGAATCATCAGCCTCTCGAGACTCAACAGTCTCGTCATCATCAAGCACACCCTCGATCGCTTTAACCTCTTCAGGAGACGGCAGGTACTCAACAACAGCATCAAGCATCGCCTGAACACCTTTATTCTTAAAGGCAGAACCGCCAATAACCGGCACAATCTCATTCGCCAACGTACGCTTGCGAATCGCCTGCTTTATTTGCTGCTCAGAAAGCTGCTCACCTTCTAAATAAAGCTCCATC
>NZ_LWGJ01000102.1:0-3187 GCF_001635845.1 Oleiphilus sp. HI0132
AATAACAAAGGGCTCTGATATGAAATACGCACTCTATACATTCTTTTCATTCGTAATATATTTATTTAGCACCTCAGCTTTCTCGCTAGAGAAGAAGTCCATCTGCACTTGGGATCCGGTGGGTACCAATGGTCCTGTGATGACTTTCTATGCTGACCTCAAACCTAAAGCTATAGCCTGGGGTATCGACCTCGAATTCAAGGCTTACACTGACGAGAAGGTTGCTTCCAATGACTTCAAAGCAGGCATTTGTGATGCCGCACACTTGAGTGCAATTCTGTCCCGCGACTATGTACCCTTTGGAGGCTCTCTTGATGCGATTGGTGGAATCATGTCGGATCAGGGGCTGAATAAAATACTGGCAACCTTAGCCAGTCCAAAGGCAGGCACCTTGATGAGTAACGGCAAATATGAAATTGTCGCCTCATTTCCCGTTGGCTCCATGTATGTATTCGTCAATGATAAATCTATTAACACAGTGCCTGACTTCAGCGGTAAAAAAATATCGGTTTTGAATGGTGACCCGCAAGCCTTCAAACTCGCCTCCCTGGCCGGTGCTTCTCCCGTTTCCACCTCTCTGGCAACCTTCTCTGGCCAGTTTAACAATGGCAATATCGATATTCTGTTAATGCCGGCATTGGCTTACAACACATTCGAGCTATACCACGGTTTAGGAGAGCAAGGTGGCATCATTGATTACCGTTTGTTTTACGGCATGCTCCAAACGGTTATCAAGAAGGAAAACTTCGCTCCAGATTTTGGCAACAAAATGCGTAAATACATGGTCTCTCGTCTCACTCAAATCCATAAGATGGTAAAAGATGCAGAAGACGAAATTCCTGCCAAGTACTGGATCAAAACAAGTGATGCATCCAAGTCTGAATTTGATACCTTTAGCCGAGATATTCGTTTGGCCCTAAAAGAAGATAGTACCTTTAACCCTAAGGCGCTGCGGCTACTATGGAAAATCCGTTGTGCTGAAGACCCTAGCCGCGCGGAGTGCAGTACGCCCGAATAGCCAACAAGTAACCCAAGCCTTTGAAAACTTATACGGGCGGTTGCCCCAAATCCAACCGCCTACATTGTTTACGTCATGCTGGCTTGATAAAGCACAATAATTAGTAAAATCACCGAGCTTAGCTGCCAAAAAAGTACGGGATTACGTTCCAACAACGGTGGCTTGGCTTTATTTACGTAGACTTTACTTGGATGATTCAGCTCATAAATAAACTCGGATACTTCACCATAGCGCTTTAAGGGGTCAATATGAACCGCCTTATTAATTGCGTAGTCAAACCAGCCAGGAACATCCCGCCCCTTATCGATGGATTGGTAGCCTAGCCGCCCTAGTGAACGCCGATCTTTAATCTTTGAAATATCATTGCCGTAAGGTAGTTCGCCACTTAACATCTTGTAGGTCATGACGCCTAGAGAGAACAGATCAGACTTGCTTGTTCCGCTTTCCCCCAAAAAGTATTCCGGTGCAGTGAATTGAGCTGTCCCCATAATGCCTTCGTTTTTACTGATCACCTCAGTAATTCCGGCTACTTTTGTTGCGCCAAAATCTATAATTTTTACCGTTCCCTGGCTATCAATCATGACATTATTTGGCCTTAAGTCCTGATGCACCATCTCTTGTCGATGAAAGGCCTGAAGCCCCTTAGCAATTTGAGTAACGATCTCTCGCACTGTTTTGATGTCCGGTTTAGGGTTATCCAGCATCCATTGTGCAAGCGTCTGCCCTTCAATATATTCGTACACTAAATAAATAAAATTACGCTTTCTATCAGGTTCAATTGCTTTCAAAACATGAGCATTGCTCACCCTTTTTGCAATCCACTCTTCCATCAAGAAGCTTTCCAAGTAATCCGGGTTATTTCTCATTTCTGTGGAAGGTGTTTTTATCACCACCTTCTTTTTTGTTTGTTGGTCTTCTGCTAGAAATACATGGCTACGACTACTGATATAGATATCACGTAGAATCATGTATCCATCAAACTCTTTACGAGCCTCTAATCTGGGGGCAGGAGGCAGCTGAGTAAGCTGCTGTTGTAACTCACTTAACTCTCGCGCAGGTAAACTATCGATGCTCACGATCTGCAAAGTTAAATTGTCATCGCTGCCCGCTGCCAGGGCTTCATTAACCAACTCTTTTGCCAAACTATCTGGTACTTTCCCTGTCTCCTCAAAAGCTCTCGTAATCGTATTCGCCAAATGCTTTTCAGTAAGAAACTCATACACCCCGTCAGTAGCAAGAATAAAGATATCTCCCTCACTTAGAGGAAGCGCTCGATAGTCCATTTCCAAAGTGTCATGAACGCCCAATGCGCGGATCAGGTAACTCGTTTCTGCATCAACGACATGTCGATGATCCTTGGTTAGTTGCTCGAGGTTATTGTCAGCAAGCCTGTAGATACGTGAATCACCAGAGTGAAAGCAATAAGCAGTGTTCGACTTAATAACAAGCGAACTAAAGGTACAGATATAGCCTTTGTCTTTATTAAAGCGATGCGGGCTATTTTGGGTCTGCGCGAACAGCCAGGAGTTAGTTGCTTTAAGAACCCGTTGAGCAGAGGTCTTCACAGACCAGGAGTCTGATGTGCTGTAGTAGTCCTGTATCAAACCTTTAACCGCGGTTTCACTCGCAATCTGGCTTACATTGCTGCTACTAATACCGTCAGCCAAAGCGACCACCAGCCCTTTGGACGCGAGCAAAGGCTCTTCCGGGGCATAGGCTGCATGGAAGTCCTGATTCAGGTCTTTCTTTCCTGCAGTTGAATACTGACTAACAGATACTTTAAGTTGCTTAGACATAAAAAACCCCGCCATTTCTGGCGGGGCTCCTATTATATTATTTTAGTATTAAGCGACCTTACGCTCTGGATTAGTCCTAACATGCGTCCAGTATAGTGGCAGACCTACTAGTAAGAAGCCGCCAGCAAGGTTACCCAAAGCTGTTGGGATTTCGTTCCATACGAAGTACTCGTATAAACCAAAGTCACCGCCCATGATCATAGAGAATGGGAATAGGAACATGTTTACAATAGAGTGTTCAAAGCCCATAAAGAAGAAGAGCATTACCGGCATCCACATTGCAATGATCTTACTCGTTGCAGAGGTTGAAATCATTGCACCGACAACACCCATCGATACCATCCAGTTACACAGCATGCCACGAATAAATATC
>NZ_LWGJ01000103.1:0-768 GCF_001635845.1 Oleiphilus sp. HI0132
CAATGACGAGTCATTACCTTCTCAGCAGGTGATGGTTCCTTTAAACGCGGTGTTTGGTGGTATAAGGCAAGGCAAATTGCATCTAACAGCGTAGATTTTCCGGCACCAGTAGGCCCAGTGATTGCAAATAAACCGTTGCTTGCGAAAGGCTCCTGAGTGAAGTCAATAAACCACTCCCCTCGTAGAGAGTTGATGTTCTTAAGGCGAATACTTAGTATTTTCATAACTGCAGCTCTAGAGCTTGTCTCCTTGCTCAGCTTGTAGCAGCGCCTCTTTAAACATCTGTTGCAGACGGCTTTTTAGTGCATCATCGATTCCATCTGGCTCTAATGACAGCCGTTTTTCAAAGACTTCGCTTGCTTTAAGCTCCTGTAAACGTTCGCTACTTTCGGCGACCAGGCTTAACCCTTTTCGATTTCTGCTGCGCTTCAAACAAAGCACTTCGATATTGCTATCGACCACTAACTCTTCGATGCGTTTCTGAAGGTCTTCAAGATAATCCTGTTCTTCAACTTCTACCTCAAGCCAAATAGTCTCACTAAGGTCACCATTGCTTTCTGAACAATAAGCACTGCCATCACGACCGCCCTTCAACTCTGAAAGTTTAGTGCTAATCTCCTCGAGGTTTCCTTTTATTTTGTACAGCTGCTGAAAAACCGGTACATCTATGGCATCCACCGTCACACCAGCCTCATCAAACTCTACCACTTGCACTGACTTTTTCTGGTTTAGCTCGTCAAAGCTAAGCGGAATTGGCGAACCACTATA
>NZ_LWGJ01000104.1:0-1316 GCF_001635845.1 Oleiphilus sp. HI0132
TCGAATGGAAGTAATGGGCCGTTAGATATGCACGTAAACATCAGTGATCACCGATCTCTCCTGAATCACATTCAATTAGCGGAAATATTAGCGGCATAATCATGAGTGAATCATCCGAAGGAATATACAAAGAACAGCAATCCATTCACCCAGAGTCTAAGTCCACACCGGAATATGATGATGAAACGATTATATGGGAGGGAAGCCCATCTCAATGGACAAACCTCTTTACGTTCATCTTCTGGGGAGCGGCAATAATTTGTGCGCTCGTTTTTCAGGTGATGTGGTCACAAGGTTTAAATGAAGGATTCTCTTCAATAGTGACAGCATCCGTTCCCTGGATTGTTAACGGGCTATTGTTCATAGCTTTCATCAGTATGGCTCTACCTTACTTACATACAAAGTACGAATACACGCAAGTCACAAAGAATAAGATCAAAGAAAGTAAAGGGATTACGAGCGTTTTCAGGAAGGATTTGTACTGTGAAATCAGTGACATAATTGACATTAAGTCACCTTCAGCCGGGGTAATGGCCCTATTTGGCTTATCAACGTTAATACTTGAAACCAACGATCAAGACCAACCAATTATTAAGATCCGAGCGATAAAAGATAGAGACGCACTAATCGCCAAGTTGATGCCGATTTGGAGAGAACTAAAGGTCGAGCGCAAGGGTTACTTCGGGGGAAATTAAAAAATGAAGAAAACGAGTTTTATTGCCGGAAGCTTGCTGGCTATATGTTCTAGCTTATGTGTGGCTGGACAAGCTGAAAAACCAACGCATTGTTCAGAAGGTGCTGGAACTCTTGAGAGTGCAGATAATTACATGCACTTCTATCAAGATCATCTAAAAACAGGGATGAACAGAAAGCAGTTATCAGGTTACTGGTCAGAAGAGCTTATTGAGATCATGGATCAAACGGTTGTACGGTTAGCAAAAGACTTACGTCATGAAGTGGCTCATGAATCTCAACGGTTTATCGATACGCTGACTAACAACGCCAGATGCGAAGATTTGAAACTTGAGTCCTCAAAGAAAACGGGGCTGAACACTCAATATGCCTCTTTAGAGTATTCAGTAACGCCTACATGTACAGACTGGACAAACACTACAAAACGCAAAGTAAAAATGAGCTTTTCAACCCTTTCTTGTGGCTGGGTCATTACAGAGCTTAAAGATGAGGTGAAGTACAAATGAAATTAAAAACTCTTGGTATAGCGTCACTACTTGCTATTTGTTCAGCAACCTCTTCGGTGATGGCTGGTGATAATGAAAAGGTCTTCTCTGATGGCTCTATTGATTATCAGAGCGTTA
>NZ_LWGJ01000105.1:0-875 GCF_001635845.1 Oleiphilus sp. HI0132
ACTTTATCGAAATTGTTCAAGGTGTGTGTGTAAACTTTGGCCCAGCGTCGGGAATAGAGTTTGATATGAAGCTCGTGTACCCGGAACATCCGAATGGTTTCAGCTTTACGCTATCAAGTGCTGGTGAGAAAGAACGGGTCATTTTGTCTGAAACGTACTTTTCCGTTGGTGGCGGTTTTATTTTAACTAAAGATGAACTTGCCGATAAGAGTAAGCGCCAAAAGGAGAAAAAAGGGAGGCGTAAAGTGCCGTTCGGCCACAGCCAGAAACATACCTATTCAAACATGAGTGAGTTGCTGTCTATCGCCGAGAAAGAAGATAAAAGCTTTGCAGTAATTCAGATGGAAAATGAATGCATGAGTAGTGCTGAGAGTGTTACTGAGGCAAATATTTGCACAGTTAAGGAGGCGATGTTTGCAAGCATAGAACGTGGTTTATCTGCTGATGGGCAACTGCCCGGAGGACTGTTATTAGAGCGGCGTGCAAACAAGTTATATTCCGATCTTAGCGCGAATCCCAGTAATGCTAGTGTCAATGATTGGCTTTGTGCATACGCAATGGCGGTCAATGAAGAGAATGCTGCGGGACAAGCAGTCGTAACCGCGCCAACAAACGGTGCGGCGGGTGTAGTCCCAGCATTGCTTTATTATCTAACCAAGCATGAAGAGATTTCAGAATCTAAGTCACGAGAGTTTCTGCTAACTGCGACAGTCATCGGCGCGATAATTAAAGATACTGGCTCTATATCGGGGGCTGAGGTCGGTTGCCAAGGGGAAATCGGTTCTGCCTCAGCGATGGCGGCAGCTGCTTGCTGTGCTGTCATGGGGGGGACTATTTGGCAAATAGAAAATGCAGCAGAGATTGCCCTAGAACAC
>NZ_LWGJ01000106.1:0-1119 GCF_001635845.1 Oleiphilus sp. HI0132
AACTGAGTGCTGAACAGTTTGAGTTGCAGGCAAATGTTGTCATCAATGCTGCCGGGGTATGGACAGATGAACTTCGACAACAGCTCGGTGAAAACAAAGTAATAAGGCCTCTGCGTGGCAGCCATTTAGTTTTGCCTCAGTGGCGCTTGCCAGTGGCGTATTCTGTGAGTTTTTTTCACCCGAAAGATAAGCGGCCAGTGTTTGCTTTCCCCTGGGAAGGTGTGACGGTTGTCGGGACAACGGACCTTGATCACAAGCAAAGTAGTCGAGACGAGTCCAGCATAAGCGCTGGCGAAGTAGCGTATCTGTTAGCTGCTGTGAATCAGCAATTCCCAAATAGTTTGATTTCTGAGAGCGATGTTATAGCGACGTACTCGGGTGTTCGCCCTGTTGTCAGTAAACATTCTAGCAAGCAAGAAGCTGACTTGAGTAAACCGGCAAAGCCTTCTGATGAAAAGCGTGAACATGTTGTCTGGGATAATCGAGGCATGGTGAGCGTTGCAGGAGGTAAGCTGACGACTTATCGTTTAATCGCCTTGGATGTGCTTCAAACGGCGGCGAGATATTTAAATCGGAAACCTGAAGACTTTAAGTCGAGTACACACTTTCCTGAGACTGACCATGTAATGGCTTCAGCTCATATCAATGCACCTCAGATTCGTAGGCTAAAAGGACGCTATGGCTTTGGCGCAGAACGTATCGTTGAGCTGGTAGATAGGAAACCTGAGTTAGCAGACAAAGTCTTGACTAGTGATACCATATTCGCTGAGCTTGTTTATGCCTGTGAAACTCAACTAGTCGTGCATTTAGACGATCTAATGCTGCGCCGCACTCGTTTGAAGCACATCCAAGGCGATTAAACGATAAGTCGTCAGCTTACCTCCTGCAACGCTCACCATGCCTCGATTATCCCAGACAACATGTTCACGCTTTTCATCAGAAGGCTTTGCCGGTTTACTCAAGTCAGCTTCTTGCTTGCTAGAATGTTTACTGACAACAGGGCGAACACCCGAGTACGTCGCTATAACATCGCTTTCAGAAATCAAACTATTTGGGAATTGCTGATTCACAGCAGCTAACAGATACGCTACTTCGCCAGCGCTTATGCTGGACTCGTCT
>NZ_LWGJ01000107.1:0-914 GCF_001635845.1 Oleiphilus sp. HI0132
TAATCAAAATGCTAAAGCTGCGATTGTTATTTCGCATGGCTGGAGTGAACATGCGGGGCGTTATCAGTGCATTGCTGAGTGGTTTGTTTCCCAGGGATACGCAGTCTATGCGCTAGATCATCGAGGGCATGGTCAGTCTGAAGGTAAGCGCGGGCATGTAAGGCGTTGGAGTGACTACGCGCAAGACTTGGAAACACTGCGTTCTACAGTCATGGAAGAAAAGCAATATTTACTTGGTCATTCGATGGGTGGAATGATTAGTTTGCACCACTTGTTAGAGTATCCTGGCCGATTCAGTGGTGTAGCCTTAAGTGGGCCAGCGGCTGATGTTTCAATTGCTGTCCCGTGGTTTACGCGTGTTATTGGCAATACAATGAGTTTCTTTCTACCTAGACTCAGTCTTGCTCATCCCATAGAAGCAAGTGTGGTGTGTTCTGATCCCGAGGTTGTTGCCGCTTATGCCACAGACCCATTTAATCACGGTAAGGTTAGTGCACGTTGGTTTACAGAGTATTTATCGGCAGTTACTAAGCTACGCAAGCAGGCTTCGCAAATCAAAACGCCCATCGCTATATGGCACGGAGAAGGCGATGAACTCGTTGAGCCCTGGGTGAGTGAACACTTATTTGATCGTTTAGAGATGACTAATAAGCAAAGAAAAATCGTTCCAAAGGCGTTGCATGAGATTTTATTAGAGCCAAGCTGGCCGGAAACTGCGAAAGAAATGAAAAATTGGTTGGAGCGGTTTTAGCTTAGCGGTAGAATGGCGCGCTTTATTAAGTGTGTTATTTCGCTTTTTTCAGTTTTAAGGAATGTGAGTCAATAGATGTTGGAAGTAAACCCGCTAGTGCAGCAAATAAAAGATATGTCTGAGCGTGTGCAAACGCTTAGGGGGTATCTTTGACTTTGATGTA
>NZ_LWGJ01000108.1:0-781 GCF_001635845.1 Oleiphilus sp. HI0132
GCTCAGTATACTAAAGGCCGTTAACTAGCCATAGCGATCTGAGCATGTAATGACTAATAAAAGTTGAGTGAGTTATGAAAGTACTGATTGTTGATGACCAGCGTTCTATGAGGTTTGTGTCTCTAGCAGTAGTTGCCGGGCTTGGGCATGATGTCATCGAGGCCGAATGTGGACAGGATGCAATTGACCTCTGTCGGCAAGAGAAAGTCGATTTGATTTTGATGGACGTTGAAATGCCTGGTCTTAACGGTTTTGAAACGACTAAAATTATTCGTCAAGATACCTCTATATGGTTCCCCATTATTTTTGTTAGTGCTAAAACGGATACTAAGTTTTTTACTGTGGGTATTCAGTCAGGCGGCGATATTTATCTTTATAAGCCGATAGTGCCTGAAGTGCTTGAAGCGATGATTCATGCGATGGAGCGTATCGCCCAGATTCAGGACGAGCTTCATGGCACCAAATTAAAAATGGAGTTGCTCGCATTTCAAGACACCTTAAAAGGACTGGTGAACCGCCGTGGTTTTGATAAGGCCATGGAGCTGGAGATCACTAGGTCAATCAAAGAGAAAGACCCTTTAACTTTGATTATGATCGATGTTGATCAGTTTAAACCTTTCAATGATAACAACGGACATCAAGCCGGTGACGAGTGTTTAAAGGCTGTTGGTGAAACCTTGCGTAAAGCGATGTGCCGACCAGCCGATATTGTTGCTCGGTATTGTGGGGAAGAATTCGCAGTGATTTTGCCTAATACCAATGCGGTGCAAGCGCAAGCGGT
>NZ_LWGJ01000109.1:0-1166 GCF_001635845.1 Oleiphilus sp. HI0132
AACGACAAGGCGACTAAAGAATTTACTTCTCTAGATATTGAAGCTTGTTAGGAACACCGTCCCACTCTTTAGCATCTGGAAGCGGGTCTTTTTGCTCGGTAATGCAGGGCCAAGTCTGACATAGCTCGGCGTTTAGCTCGATATACTGCGTCTGGTCGGCAGGCAATTCGTCCTCAGAAAAGATTGCATCAGCTGGGCATTCTGGCTCACAAAGTGCGCAATCGATACATTCGTCAGGATCGATTACCAGAAAGTTAGGGCCTTCATAGAAGCAGTCTACAGGACAAACTTCCACACAATCTGTGTACTTACACTTAACACAGTTATCGGTTACAACAAATGTCATATTGCTATTCCAGTGTTTGGTCTCATTAAAATTATGCGGTGTATTCTAATGTCAGATGTGACAGGGTTCAAGCTTAAACGCCTGTCATAGCGCAAATGTTACGATTATTGACTTAAAACACAAGTAAGTTAGCGCAAGAGACAAGGCATCATATAACTTAGTTGATCAATCTTCGTAGCTCATAAAGCTTATCCAATGCTTGCCTAGGGCTAAGCTCATCAGGGTCCAGGTTAGCAAATGCTTTCTCAATCAATGAAGGCTCTTGTGCAAACATATCACTTTGAAATGCATTTTGTTCTGAAATAGAGTCAGTAGCTTGTGTTGCAATATTGCTTGCAGTTATGGGCTCAGACGGCTCGCTTGTTTCCGTAGACTCCAAAGAACTTAGCTTTTCCTTCGCCTTCCCAATAACACTATCCGGAACACCTGCGAGCTGCGCGACCTGCAAACCGTAGCTTTGGCTTGCGGCGCCTTCAAGAACATTATGTAGAAAGATAATTCTATCTTCGTGCTCAGTAGCGCTCAGGTGAACGTTGACAACACTCTCGTGCTCTTCAGCAAGCTGCGTCATTTCGAAATAGTGAGTTGCGAACAAACTATAAGCTTGGATATTTTTAGCCAAATGCTCTGCACTAGACCATGCAAGCGACAAACCGTCGAAAGTGCTGGTACCTCTTCCTACTTCATCCATCAAGACCAGACTGTTTTCTGTAGCGTTATTCAAGATGTTCGCAGTCTCGGTCATCTCAACCATAAAAGTGGAGCGACCGCCTGCCGTATCGTCAGAACTTCCCATTCGTGTGAATATTTGGTCGATTTC
>NZ_LWGJ01000110.1:0-656 GCF_001635845.1 Oleiphilus sp. HI0132
CCAAAATTTACTTATATTCTACCCATTTAAAGTGCCAACCTGCTTAAAAAATCAACCCTAGCGTTTTAGCGTACAAATATAGGAGCACTAGATACTACCAACTAGGTAGACAAGATAAGTAAAGTAGTAAAAGTCAGCTTATACAAGAAAGAAAATAAAGGCGCCAACTGAACAGTTAGCGCCTGAAGGAAATATTAGACTCTAGCTCTTAGGGAAGACGGGATATTCTATGCCAGCCATTTGGTTGGCAATACGCACAACCTGCGCACTATAACCAAACTCGTTATCGTACCAAACATAAAGAACCAAACGCTTACCGCTTACGATAGTTGCATTCGAATCTACAATACCAGCACGACGTGAACCAACAAAGTCAGTTGAAACAACTTCATCTGAAGTCAGATAATCAATCTGCTTAGCCAAATCAGAATGCAGGGAAATATTACGCAAATAAGCATTCACATCTTCAACAGATGTAGCTTTTTCGATATTCAGATTTAGAATAGCCATTGAGACATTCGGAGTTGGAACACGAATCGCATTACCCGTCAAACGACCTTCCATCTTTGGAAGTGCCTTTGAAACAGCTTTTGCGGCACCTGTTTCAGTAATAACCATATTCAACGGAGCGCTACGACCACGACGACTACCTTTGT
>NZ_LWGJ01000111.1:0-756 GCF_001635845.1 Oleiphilus sp. HI0132
ACCACGCTGGACGATTAACTATGACCGACACGATACAAATATACCACAATCCTCGCTGCTCTAAATCACGCCAAACCTTAGCGCTTATCGAAGAGAAAGGCATCCAGCCTGAAATTGTTCTGTATTTAGATGATACGCCAGACGCCAAAAAAATCTCAGAGATACTTGGTAAGTTAGGCATTGGCGCCCGCGAACTTCTTCGCAAAGGTGAGCAAGCTTACAAAGACAACGAGCTAGCAGATAAAACACTTAGCGACGCCCAATTAATTGACGCGATGACGAAATTCCCAAAGCTCATCGAACGCCCTATTGTCATTAAAGGCGACAAAGCAGTTCTGGGTCGCCCACCAGAAAACGTACTCGAACTTATATAAACGATATATGCTTCGAAGCGCCCTCTACGGTATAAGTTTGAGGGTGAAGTCGGACTGTCGACACCAAGCTCACCTCAATTGTAATGGAACACCGAATGTCTCAAACACCACAGCGCCCAAGAAAAAACGTAGTCGCCTACTGCATTACTTGGGCTTCCTACCTTTTACTTATTCTAATGATGATCATCACCAGCCTTCCAAGCTACCTACCCGAAGGAAGCTCACCCTGGGTCGTCGTAAGCGTCAAACTCTCCCCATTGCTGATCATTCTGCCTGGCTTAATTAAAGATAGCCTGCGTTCATATACGTGGCTTTGTTTTATCGTTTTATTCTATTTTACTCAAGCAGTTGTCGAAGCCTTTCTATCTCAAGGCGCAGGCTT
>NZ_LWGJ01000112.1:0-863 GCF_001635845.1 Oleiphilus sp. HI0132
ATCTCGATAAATTCATCAAAAACAACCACATGCCCTGCATCAATGTCCATAGGTGAAAATCCCGGCTTAAGAATCACTTCAGACCAATTAATATCTAGCTCTGTTGTTACTCCCGCTACGATTGGTGTACTCATGATAGAAGCACTATCAAGGGGAACGTACCCTGTGTAGAACCAATCACCTGAATCTTCGCTGACACCGTCATACACATAAGACCACAATTGAATTTCGTAGTTCTTGATGCGCGTATCAGTCGCCTGAAACTCAATGCGAAACGACTGAGTTCCCTCGTTTATGTAACCTACCAAGCCATTAGCTTCTTCACTTAACGATTCCAACGCAGGAATTCCATTTGAAATATCACCATCATATTGCGGAGAGTAAATAATGTCGTAAGTACCAGGCTCTTCTCCGCCAAAAACAGAGAAGTTAAATTGCTTCTCAATTTGATTGCCTGATTTATCTACTACAATAACTTTCCAGTTAGAAAGCTTAATCGTGTGAAGGCGCTCACTCGAATGGAAAACACATTCGAAAACATCTGAATCACCAATTCGGCAGGAGTTTCTTTGTGCCCCCCAAGATGATGGATCTAACAGCGACCACCACCAATTATCATCTAGTTGAACAATGTCGACATACTCAAGATCATCAAAACCATCCGGGTCTGAAATCTGGACATTTACTGTAAATCCAATGTTCACGGGAGGGGGATCAACATTTGTTGTCCCCCCATAAGTGTCTGGTAAATGACGAATATCGGTAAGTATTGTTCCAATCTCAGGAGCACTATTTCTATGAATATCTGGTCCATTTGGTGTCAAATCACAGGCATCACCTTGACCATCACCATCGGTATCTAG
>NZ_LWGJ01000113.1:0-18524 GCF_001635845.1 Oleiphilus sp. HI0132
CAATTCCCGGTACTTAAATCGCCTGGGGTAAGAGATAGTTTCCCTCTCATGACACCGCCCGCTCGTAAGGTAGCCAGCCCATGACGTCCCCTTCTTCTGACCTTGTTGTTAAGCTTGACTCAGTCTCCAAACATTATGGCGAGCTAAAAGCACTCGAGGCAATCAATCTGGACTTGCCTCCAGGCGAAGTGCTTGGCTTGTTTGGTCATAACGGCGCTGGCAAAAGTACGCTGATGAAAATCATCCTGGGCGTGCTTGAGCCTTGTCAAGGCGAAGTACTAACCCTTGGCCAGTCACCTCGAGACAAAAAAGCTCACCACATTCGCCAGAAGTTTGGTTATCTACCCGAAAATGTTAGCTTTTATGATCACCTAAGCGGGCGCGATATACTCACTTACTTCGCCAAACTTAAAGGCTTTAAAAAGAACGAGGCTGAACGGTTACTTGAGAGTGTTGGCCTTCAAGCTGCAGCAAATCGAGCAGTCAAAACCTACTTTAAAGGTATGAGGCAGCGCCTTGGTTTGGCGCAAGCACTGCTAGGCAAACCTAAACTATTATTACTGGATGAGCCCACCGTTGGCTTAGACCCTATCGCAACCGATTATTTTTATCGTACGGTAGACGAACTACGAAGCGATGGTTGCGCAGTGATTCTTTGTTCTCATGTTCTCCCTGGTGTTGAAGCGCATATCGACAGAGCTATGATACTAGGTGGCGGGAAGCAATTAGCCTTGGGTAATCTTGAAACGCTTCGCCAGCAAAGCGAGCTGCCTATCGAGATCAAAGCGCATGGCTTAGCAGCGAATGAAATTCCCAGCGAACTCATGCAGTATCAAAATGCGGTCGCCTGTGCGGCTGGCCAGCAATCTCTGCTTGTGCCGACGAAAGATAAAATGTCCGCCCTTAGAACACTCTCGGGAAATACAAGCATCAGCGACCTGGAGATCAAGCAACCTTCCTTGCAGGAAATATACAGCCACTTTATTCGCAAGGGAGAGCAATAAATATGGATAAAATACTAACTGTCGCCTCAAAAGAATTTAAAGATGGCTTCCGCAATCGCTGGACTTTGGCGATCACGGTAATCTTCGCCATTCTATCTTTAGGGCTTACGTATTTTGGCGCGGCTGCCTCAGGTAGTATCGGCTTTGCCTCGCTCAACTCAACCTTAATTAGTCTGGCAAGTCTGGCCGTTATCCTGATTCCCTTGATCGCATTGATGATCGCCTACAACGCCTTCGTAGGAGAATATGAACAAGGCACCATGCTACTCCTGCTCACCTACCCCCTCAGTCGACGCGATATGTTGATTGGCAAATTTCTGGGCCAAGGAAGTATCATCGCGATCTCCTCCCTGCTTGGTTTTAGTACTGCTGCAGCAGCCATTATCTTCAGCAGCGAGGTGGAAACCCTAGAAGTTCTCAATGCATTTTTCTGGTTTATTCTATCGGCGACACTACTTGGCTGGGTTTTTATTGCCATCGCCTATGTTATTAGTCTTAGCGTAGAAGAGAAATCGCGTGCCGCGGGCCTGGCTTTGGTCACCTGGTTTTTCTTTGTACTGGTATTCGACTTGGCTTTACTCGCTATTTTAGTCGCCAGTAAAGGCGATATTCAAAGTGACTTGCTCAGTCAAGTTTTACTCTTGAACCCAACGTATATCTTCCGCCTGGTTAATTATCAGGTGGTTAATGCCGCAGAATATGGTGGCGTGCTACAACTGGCTGAAGGCACAGAGATGAGCATGGCAGGACTGCTATCTTCCCTGGTTTTATGGATCGCAGCACCACTTGCATTCGCCGCCTACTTATTGAAGAAACGAGAGGTATAAGGTGATGAATCATAAGCCCCCCCACCAAAACGCTAAACAGTCGCCTTTAGTTCCGGTGCTGGTTTTGCTGATTCAAGGCGTATTAATTTTCGGGATTGTTTCGTGTAGTGAAAACGATCCTAAAGCTAAGCCAGAAATCAGCGCCGTACATATTGAAGACCAGGACGAATGCCACCTGTGTGGAATGCTTATCAACCAGTTTGCCGGCCCTAAAGGTGAGATGTTTGAGAAGAATAAATCGTCGGTACGTAAGTTTTGCTCAGTGAATGACTTGTTCGCCTATATGCTTCAACCTGAAAATATCCATAACACAGCTAAAGCATTTGTCCATGATATGACGAGCAGTCCTTGGGGTAATACTCGCGAAGCCGAGCTAATCGATGCCAAACAAGCCTGGTATGTAATTGGTCATAAGCTCCCCGGAGCAATGGGACCGGCCCTGGCTTCATTTAAAAACAAGAACAGTGCAGAAGCGTTTGCCAAATCACAGGGGGGCAAAGTTCTGGCATTTTCTGATATTTCGCTCGAAGTGCTAAATCAAGCTATGCATGCTCACTCAATGCATCAGACCGACAAGCTCAAACATGGGCATATGCAATAGGCCACTTTCATGAAGAGCGTGGTGCTAAACACTCAAGTGATGACATTTTATATAAGCAAGTCAATCGGACATCAAATTCGCTGCTAAAGCAGTCTGACTCTACCGAGGTAAGTTGATTAGGGCTCACTTATCCTCAGATTCGTTTTCCTTACTGTGCTTGCCACCTAAAACTTTCGCCCCTTTGTGTGCAAGCTTCCCTCCAGCCTTGAGCGAGAAGTATATGGTATTGAGTATATCTTTATGGCTATCTTCTATCGGCAAGGTTACATCTTTAATCAAAGGGACTTTCCTAAGTACGCTGTATGGTTCATCTGCTATCGCGCCGTGAACCTTCTCAACGGCGTCTACCGTATGATCATAGGCAAGCGCTAACAAATCCAAGCTACCTGATATGATTTCTTGATTCGACAAGCCTTGCGCGACTCTCTGCACCATTTGCTGCTTCTTAGTCGCTTCCCTCACCTCGTAGAACTTCAAGTCAATATGATCTGGATGCTCACGGAACCACTGGTTTATTTGCTGGTAAACCTTTTCTGAGTGAGCCAGAGGTACATGTGGAATACCATTGAAATGGGCCTGCTTACTGTCTTCTGGTGCAGATATGGGGTTAGCACTTGTATGTCTCACCAGGCTATCGCCAAAATACTTGTTGAGTAGACTATTCTTGTTCGCCGATAGCGAGCCGCTAATGAAGTGATGCTGAGCATGCGCGGTAAAACTTCCACAGCGCACACTCTGCTCGTAGGGGTCATCACTATCCGCGCCACGTTTTTCTTTATTCAGATGGAGTAAGCCGTCCTTCAGATCTTGTATACCCTGGCTTCGAACGTCTATCCAGTCTGCCCAGTGACTAATGTAATCACGCGGGATATAGCGAACAATAGAACTGGTTAGGTGACCAAACTTCTCCAAGGGCGAGCCTTCATGAGGCGTGCCAATGTAATAACAGTTTGACAACAAACTTAGCCAATCTGCTTCGGCATCTTGCGCGAGTTTCTGGGCACTTCGTATTAACAAGCCTCCCATACTAAAGCCCATTAGCACGATCTCTTCTACAGGTATGGGGTATGCCTCAATGAGCTCTGAAAGTAGCCGAGTTAATTTTTGCCCATTATCTTTAATCGATAAGCCTGTGTTGTAACGCAAGTAAAAAGGCGTAAAGCCAAACTCTTCTTGTAAGCGTCGACCATAGTTATCTTTTTCACTTAGCGCTTCGTCATCATCACTTGAACGACCATTACTCGAGCTCTCCCCTTCACTTTCCCCACCGAGTGAGTCTGGTTTTAAGTCCCATATTGTTTCTAGATTGGTCAGCCCGTGGATGAGGACGATAATTTTGTTAGATAAGGCTTTTTCTGCTTTGACGCTCCCGGAACCTTGAAGCACCTGTTGAGCAAGCGTGTCATCTAGCAATAGAGGTATGTTTTGCTGGTAAAAAGCCATATCGATGGCTAATGGGTTGTGCTCTTTTTCCAGATAATCACCAACGATGCCATTTAACACAGAGCGACTTAGGTTCGCCCAGTTTTTTAGGTCTACCGAAGCCATTAATTTGTTATCACTCGTTAGCTTATCCATGCGTATTCACTCGTTTAGGTGGGAAAAACCATTCTTCGGGAATGGAAAAATAAAAACTCGCGCCAAGACCGATACCCCTTCTGGCTTATCGGACGATGCAAGACTGGCCAGTTCATGGTGGATGACACTTAAAGCATCAGCTACCTATCAGGCTATAGCTCACGAGGGCTGAACATGATAATTGCCATGCCCAATAGCGCAACGCCTACGCCGGTAATATCCCAGCACGTGGGTTTAATACCTTCGACAACCCATAGCCAACATATTGCTACCAGGATATAAACACCGCCATAAGCAGCATAAACGCGGCCCGCAGCAGCAGGGTGCAAAGACAACAACCACGCAAACAAGCCTAGACTTAGAGCAGCAGGAATAAGCAACAAAGGGCTTTTATCCTGCTTTAAGTACAAATAAGGAAGGTAGCAACCAACAATTTCTGCAAGCGCAGTAACGATGAATAGCGCGATGGTTTTTAGCTCAAACATAAATTAGGCTTTATCTTGCTACCCTAGTGTATTACTTCCCTATCATACCCGCGATAGCTTTTGGTAAATCGGCAGGTAAGATTACCGACTTGCTGTTCTCAGATGTCGCCAGGCTTTCTATCGCTGAAACATACTTCTCACCAAGAAGGTAGGTCACTGCCATGTCTTTATCGGTCAAAGGGGCAGAGACCATTGAGATTGACTGCTGCCTCGCTTCTGCCAATAGCAATTCAGCTTTAGCATCTTGTTCTGCTGCTTCTTTTCGGCCCTGTGCTTCCAGTATTTGCGCTTGCTTCTGGCCCGTGGCTTCTAATATCTGGGCTTCTTTAGAACCTTCAGCTCTGGTCACCGTTGCACGCCTTGCCCGCTCTGCAGAGGCTTGCTCTTCCATTGCTTCTTGCATCGTCTTAGAAGGGTTAATGTCCTGAATTTCAACTGAACGAAGCGCTATACCCCATTCCGCAATTTCATTCGCAATCGTGCTAGTGAGGCTGGTTTTTATTTGCTCTCGAGAGCTCAATGCCGCATCCAGATTCATTTCACCGATAATTGAACGAAGCGTTGTTTGGACTTTGGTTTGTATCCCTATCGTGTAGTTATCAACACCGTACACTGCTTTCTGCGGGTCAGTAATGGAGATATAACCTACGGCACTGGCAATAATAATAGCATTGTCTTTTGTAATAACCTCTTGGCTAGGAATATCCAATACGATTTGCTTAGTTGTAAGCTTATAGGCCACCTGGTCAAAATAAGGAACGATAATATTCAATCCAGGCTTCAGTGTTTTTTGGTACTTTCCAAAGCGCTGTACAACCCACTGATAGCCCTGAGGTACGAGCCTTACACCTTGTGCAACCGTCACCAGTAATAAAATAAATATCGCTATTGCTATGTATAATCCTGCTTCCATAATCCCTTGCTCCTAAAAGATAATTTATTGTTTTTTCATCACTAGTCGATGTTCAGTGACACCGGTTACTTTAACCGCATCTCCTACATCTAGTTGATCATCAGACTCAAAGTCCCACTCATCATAGCCCTTAATGGGAGTAGAAAAGCGAACGCGCCCCGGCCTTTCCCCGGAAGGAGGCGTCAGCGTCACGCCTAGTTCACCCTGAATTTCATCAAGCGCTGGTAAAACTACCTTATCCCGCGAGGGTTTGAGTATTTTGAACCACATGCTGGTGAGTAAGGCAGATAAAATAGCCCAGGCGCTTATCTGAAAGGTAGTACTTAGATCCGGCTCGACAAGAAGTAACATGCCAACCAATACCCCGCCAATACCAAACCAAAGCGCGGTGAATGAAGGGATAACGAGCTCTAAAAGAACAAGAAAAATCCCAAAAACAATCCAATGCCAATACAATAAATCCATCAATAATTCCTATTTCTCATTCGACTGCGACAACTACTACGAGGCAAAGCTCTCGTTTAATTTTTTTTCAGCAAGCGCTTACTTATTATGTAACTTGAATAAGGGGTTGGTATTGGCTATAACGGCTGCCACATCACCTTTATCTGAATTATCAATTTTCGCCGCAGACAGTTCTGCTCTGCTTTCACAAACCGTGAAACCTTCAGCAAGTATGCAATCTCGCTCTTCAGCAACGTCTTCACTCGAAATTGAGTTGCTACCCTTAATTAGCCTCTTTGATATAGGCGTGTACTTTCCTTGTGCCAACTTTCGATGGTATTGAGGTTCAAACGAGAGTTGTTTTTGAGCTTTATTCTTCATCAGTATTCCGGTCTTAATATTTAGTTCTTCTATTTTAGCTTAGAAAGAGATCCAATCCGTAGCCACCACCACGCTATAGACATCTACCCCATAGTCTATCACTCCAAGGCTCAACACTACACAGTGCTTTGAAGCGGGATATCGGTAAATACAGTGATAAGAAATGTAAATCGACTGAGAAGTTTGGAGAGAGCCCGGAATTACCTGGTACGGATCAGAGTCAATCAAAGCCTACGCCCAGACACAGTGACCATCGGTGGGACATTAGAATGAGAGAAATAGCTCTGTTTTGAGCTACCTCTTTTAACTCGAAACAATCATTGCTCAACACCCAGTGTTTTGCGTTTAGAGTGGGATTAGCTGTTACTTTGGAATCCCTGCAGCCCATCATCAAGGGACTAATTTTATGCACGGAACAGAAGTCTGCTATCGTTTAGCCACTCACTTGCTAAAAAGCCAACGACTCTGGCCAGCTATATTTAGCGCTCGGTTTAGTCATACGCTAGTTCCTTTTAAATCTTAGTGCTAGCCTAGACCTTGCAGTTAGTTGTGCTCGATTGGACGCTTACATTTAAAGAAACCGAACACATTTTCTGATCACACTCCCATCATATTGTTTATATTAGCTGCACTACTTGCGCTCTTTTCTCTCAAATACATCATATCTAGTTTTATTAGGACCTCAACAAAGGAACATAGTTCTGCAAAGACGGTTTCAAACGTTGCATGGCTTTTCGTTGTCTTGATGGTTTGCTCGACAACCTCTTTTAAGCTTCGTTTTCCATCTATATGTTCAAACAATGCTTTGCTGTGTGGGTTTCTTTTTAAGGTAAACATTTGGTTCAGTTGTATTTGATTTCCTGGTGCAGAAAACGCCTTAAGCAAATTTTGCTTACGTTCATTTTGGCCGTAAATGGTGCTGATGGCAGGAACCAGATCTGTATTCTTTATGCTAGGAGTAGAAGTTTCCTTAAACGAAACAAAACAGCATTGTTTCATGATTTGACCAAACAACAACTCGCAGATAGATTGCTGTTTTCTAAGCGGAAGTTGTTTGATTGTGTTCAACAGCTCTGGGTCACGAATATAGGTTTCGGGATAAAAAATCATGTCACCAAGAGGGTGGTCAGGATTATATAGTTTATTTAACTTCAATCCTGCATTTTCAACATAGTCGTACATTTCGTTTACGGTATAGGCCCGGTCTTGAGAGTGTATTAGTAGATCGTATATGCCAATATCTGTACTTAAATCTTTCTTACAAGAAACTTTATTTGAGGAAAACCAATTGCCTTGTGGTAGCCCGTTTAGAGTTTTTTTTGTGTTATCAATACAGTCTTGAATGTTGGGCGTGTCGGTATTTATCTGACGCATTAATTCCTGCATCTGATAGATTCCTGTTCGTCCAATTGTTGCGTAAACCATAAGATACATCGCACCATCAGGATGAAGTACCTTAGTAAGCGCTTTTAAACCTTCATCTGGGTTTTTCAAGTGATGCAAAACGCCAGTACAGGAAATAAAATCAAACTCACCGTATTCTTGTTTGTTCAGATTTAACAAGGAATCATGAATCCAGGTAATATTTTTTAATTTCCTGACTTTAGCTCGTTCCTTGGCGATGTCCATTGATGCTTGAGACATATCCAAATAGACCACTTCTACTTCAGTTTCCCTAAGTTGTTCGGCTAAATAAATAACATCATCACCGGTCCCGCCACCGGCAACTAGGACTCGAAACGACTGAGTAAAATCACGCTTACCCTCAAAAGCGTAATAATTAAGACAATCTAAGGAGCAGGGTTTGGAGACATAAAGATCTGTTTTCTCATTAGCAGGATCTCTTGCAGGGTAGGGATAATTCTCGTATTGCTGCCTGACTTCTTCAAGATATGTCCCTTCTTTCATAATGCCCTCATTTTTTTGAATAACGATCAATATTATTAAAACAAAAAATTATCAAACATAATCTTAGGGGAATGCAGACCTATATGTCTGTTAACTAAGTAGAATTTTCAGATTATGCATTAAACAAGGGAGTCTAGACTCTATGATGTACATTTTCACCCTATAATGGTAAAAGCTGCGACAGATGCTAAAAAACAGGAATTAAAAAAGAAAAATTGGTCGGGATGGCGGGATTCGAACCCACGACCACATGTCCCCCAGACATGTGCGCTACCAGGCTGCGCTACATCCCGAACGGTGTGAAACAAGAATTTGTTCACCAGGTTGATACTAGGTATCAGCTTACATGGGGGTAATCGACGGGTTTTAGGCCTGTCGACTTAAGTCGCGGGTATAATACCTTATGACGCTTTAGAAATAAATAAAAAACGCCGATAGTATCGGCGTTTTTTAAGATTACCTTATTACTTGAAAGCTTAGCTGTTTAGTACGTCTAAAACTTCTTCAAGCTCAGTGATCATTTGCTTGATCAATTCAGAGTTTTGCCCTGCAGGGCCCTCATCACCTTCATTGTGCAGTTTTTGCTTGGCACCACCGATGGTATAGCCTTGATCGTACAATAAACTACGAATTTGACGAATAGTCATGACGTCCTGGCGCTGATAATAACGACGATTTCCACGACGCTTTACCGGTGACAGTTCATCAAACTCTTGCTCCCAATAACGTAGAACATGAGCTTTGACTCCACATAAGTCGCTTACTTCTCCAATAGTGAAATAGCGCTTACCCGGAATCGGGGGTAATTCATTATTGTGACTGGGTTCCAGCATATTCTTCTACTTTTGCCTTTAATTTTTGTCCGGGTCTGAAAGTAACAACGCGTCTGGCAGAAATAGGAATTTCTTCACCAGTTTTAGGGTTACGTCCAGGCCTTTGTTTCTTATCGCGTAGGTCAAAATTACCGAAGCCAGATAGCTTCACCTGTTCATTGTGACCTAGGGCTCCAACAATTTCATCAAAGAACGCTTCCACCATTTCTTTGGCTTCGCGCTTATTTAGTCCAACTTCGTCGTATAGGCTTTCGGCCATATCAGCTTTTGTTAAAGCCGCCATGCGCTAGCTCCTTAATTTAGCTCCAAACTTAGCACTGAGTGCTGACACAATACGCTCAAAGGACTCGTTGATTTCTTCATCATTAAGAGTGCGATCACTTCGCTGCCATACCAGACCGAGGCCTAGACTCTTTCCGTTTTCAGCAAGATTATCACCTGAATAAACATCAAACACATTGAGATTAACCAGGTCTTCACCGGCATTATCTCTAACAATCTGCTCAACGTCTCGGAACGGTATCTCGTGATCGATCAATATTGCCAAATCCCGTCTAACTTCTGGGTATTTTGACACGCCATCAAAACTCGGCACTTGTCCTTGAACGGTTTCAATTAAGCATAGTTCAAACAAATAAACTGAGCCATTTAAATCCAAGGATTTTTGTAATTTAGGGTGAATAGCCCCTAAATAGCCGATTTTTTTACCATTTTTTACAATCTGTGCAGTCTGCCCAGGGTGTAAAGCAGCATGTTCACCCTTCTCGAAAGCGACTGTCGGGTCAATTGAGAACAATAAATTCTCAAGATCGGCCTTCACATCAAAGAAGTCGATTGCTCTGCTTTCATTACACCAGTTTTCGTTTTGAACAGTGCCTGAGACAACGCCCGAGATCATTCTAGTTTGAACAATCTCTTCGCCTTCTTGAACAAACTTTAGACCTGTCTCAAAAAACTTAACTCGGGGCTGCTGGCGCTTCTGGTTGTAGCTTAGTGCTTTTAGCAAGCCAGGCCATAAAGACGTTCTCATCACAGCCAAATCAGCTGAGATTGGGTTTGCCAAAGCGATACCCTGCTCTTCAGGCGTCACGAGCTTTTGTGTTTCTTCGTCAACAAAGCTGTAAGTGATTGCCTCCTGATAACCTAAACTCACCAAACGATCAGCCAGGTAGTCCTGCGGGAAGATATCTTCGTCGACGGCCCGCAGCTTCATTGAGCCTAATGCAGTCGTTTTAGGTAGTTTGTTATAGCCGTAGACCCGACCAATTTCTTCAATCAGGTCTGGTTCAATGGCAATATCGAAACGATAGCTTGGCACAGCAAAGGTCCACTGCCCCTCTGCTCGATCAACAACTTCAAGCCCAAGGCGCGTTAGAATCTCTTCTATTTCAGCTGTCTCTACCTTCAAGCCTAAGAGCGACTCAACTTTAGTTTCACGCAAGGTCACAGTCGAAGACTTAGGAAGCGTCTCTGCATCACTTTCTTCAACGATTGGGCCAGCTTTGCCGCCGACAATATCGATTAATAAGCGCGTTGCACGTTCCATTGCCTCGTGCTGCAGCGCATAATCAACACCTCGTTCAAAACGGTGTGAAGAGTCTGTATGCAAGCCATAAGAGCGTGCTTTACCCGCAATCGCCAAGGGTGCAAAGAAGGCACATTCCAAAAAGATGTTCTGAGTTGTAGCGCTAACACCTGAGGCTTCGCCACCCATGATACCTGCGATTGCAAGTGGAGTGTTTTCATCTGCAATAACCAAGGTGTCATCACGAAGTTCAACTTCCTGACCATCCAACAAGGTTAGTTTTTCAGCATTTTCAGCTTGACGTACATTGATTGAGCCATTCAGCTTATCTAAATCAAATGCATGCATTGGCTGACCGAGCTCAAGCAAAATATAGTTGGTTACGTCAACGGCAGGATCAATACTACGTAAACCGCAGCGACGTAACTTTTCTTGCAGCCATAATGGTGAAGGCTTAGTTAGGTCGACACCTTCAATGACGCGTCCCAAGTATTTAGGGCAGCCCTCTGTGTCTTGTAAGTTTACCTTGAAGGTAAGTTCACTCTCTGAAACCACTGACTCAATCTGTGGCTTAGTGACATTCTCTTTATTCAAGACACCGACTTCGCGAGCAAGACCCGCAATAGACAAACAGTCACTTCTGTTTGGCGTTAAATCAACATCGATACAGTTATCATCTAAACCTAGGTATTCGCGAATACAAGCACCTACGGGTGCATCAACAGGCAATTCCATCAAACCATCTGAAGATTCAGCCAAACCAAGCTCTGACTCGGCACTCAACATACCGAATGACTCAACGCCACGCAGCTTAGCTTTCTTAATCTTAAAGTTACCTGGCAACACAGCACCAATTTTCGCGAAGGGTACTTTTAAACCTTCTCTCACGTTCGCAGCACCACACACTACCTGGACGGTCTCTTTTCCGTCACTCACCTGACAAACGCTTAACTTGTCAGCATCAGGGTGCTGTTCTTTGCTGAGCACTTCGCCTACAACGACGCCGGTAAATTCACCCGCTACCGGGTCCATGCCATCTACTTCTAAGCCAGCCATGGTGATTTGATGGAGTAGATCATCTGTACCAATAGAAGGGTTTACCCACTCTCTGAGCCACTGTTCACTAAATTTCATTGCTCTACTATCCTGACTAACTTAGTTAAATTGCTTGAGGAAACGAAGGTCGTTTTCAAAGAACATTCTTAGGTCGTTTACGCCATAGCGCAACATAGCCAAGCGTTCTACACCTAAACCAAAGGCAAAGCCTGAGTATTTTTCGGAATCAATACCACTGGACTCAAATACTTTCGGGTGGACCATGCCACAGCCCATCACTTCTAGCCACTTGGTATTGCCGTCAGCGTCTTTACCCCACTCGATATCCACTTCTGCTGAAGGTTCGGTAAATGGGAAGTAAGAAGGACGGAAACGAACAGCCAGGTCTCGCTCAAAAAACACCTGAAGGAAATCTTCAATGGTACTCTTTAGGTCAGCAAAACTAACATTCTCTTCCACCAGCAGGCCTTCAACCTGATGGAACATCGGCGTATGCGTTTGGTCGGAGTCGCAACGGTATACACGGCCCGGACAGATCATACGAAATGGTGGCTCTCCCTTCTCCATCGTGCGTACTTGCACAGGTGAAGTGTGAGTTCTTAATAAGGTATTTGCATCAAAGTAAAAGGTGTCGTGCATAGCACGTGCCGGGTGATGCCCCGGGATATTCAAAGCTTCGAAGTTATGGTAATCATCTTCGATTTCCGGGCCTACTTCTACTGAGTAACCGGCTCTGGCAAAAAACTGCTCAATTCGGCGCATTGTTTTGGTTACCGGGTGCAAACCACCGGTATCGCTTGCGCGGCCTGGCAAGGTGACATCCACAGCTTCTGAACGGAGCTTGTTCTCAAGCTCAGCTGTTTCAAGGGACTCTTTCTTGGCTAACAGTTTTTCCAAGACACCTTCTTTGGCTTCGTTTATCTTTGCTCCGGCCGCTGGTCTTTCAGACGCATCTAACTTACCCAATGTTTTGAGTAGCTGGGTGATTTCACCCTTCTTGCCTAGGTAATCAACTCTGACCTGGTCCAATTCTTGAATTTTTTCCGCTGCATCTACAGCGCTAATGGCGCGTTGAACAAGTTGTTCAAGGTTTTCCATTACTGCTCTCCGAAAAAACAGTACTCAAAATAAAAATAGGGGGTGAGTTGTCTCGCCCCCTATCCAGCTATTACTTATGTTTCAACGAGTGTTGAACTAAGTCTTAGTTTGCTAGTGCAGCTTTAGCCTTTTCAACAACAACAGTAAATACTGCTGCGTCGTTCATTGCTAAGTCAGCTAATACTTTACGGTCGATCTCAACGTTAGCTTTTTTCAAGCCAGCGATTAATCGGCTGTATGACAAACCGTTTAAACGTGCACCAGCATTGATACGCGCGATCCATAGACGACGGAACTGACGCTTACGCTGACGACGGTCACGGTATGCATATTGACCTGCTTTAATTACGGCTTGCTTAGCTACGCGATAGATACGGCTACGAGCTCCGTAATAACCTTTAGCTTGCTTTAATACTTTCTTGTGGCGACGGTTCGCCTGGACACCACGTTTTACGCGAGGCATATTTGACTCCTTACTAAACTATATTTTAATGGCTAAAAATTAAATACGAAGCATACGCTTGATTGAAGACTGATCAGAGTCTGCAACCTGCTTGCATCCACGTAGCTGACGCTTACGCTTTGGTGATTTTTTAGTCAAAATATGGCTAGTAAAGGATTGCTTGTGCTTGAATCCGTTAGCTGTTTTCTTAAAGCGTTTTGTAGCACCGCTTTTTGCTTTCATTTTAGGCATAATATCTCACTCCGCATTGGAAAAATTAACAAAAATAGCAACCGCGCTATTTTCTCTTTTTCGGGGCCAACACCATCATCATTTGCCGACCTTCCATTTTAGGTCGCTGCTCAACAGTTCCGTACTCTTCCAAGTCTGTTTCGACTCGTTCAAGTAGCTTCATGCCGATTTCCTGATGTGCCATTTCACGACCGCGGTAACGAATCGTCACCTTGGCCTTGTCCCCACCTTCAAGGAAACGTATCAGGTTGCGTAGTTTTACCTGATAATCCCCCTCTTCCGTCCCTGGTCGTAACTTAATTTCTTTAACTTGAGTCTGCTTCTGCTTTTTCTTCTGGGCAGCTTTCTGCTTCTTCTCTTCAAATACTTTTTTACCGTAATCCATGATTTTACACACAATCGGATCACTGTTGGCAATTTGAACCAAATCTAAACTTACTTGTGTGGCACGAGCCAGCGCGTCTTCTATCGGAACAATACCTAACTGCTCACCATCTTCTGCTATAAGACGAACTTCCGTTGCTTCGATATTCTCGTTGATCAACGCTTTTTTTGACTTGCCACTTTGGTTATTACGCTTAATGTCTATTTCTCCACATTAAAAATGCAAACATAGATGAGGTGCACATTTTATACTGCTTACTCACCAGAATTTGCGATACGACCTTTCTGTACAAAATCTTCTTTGAAGACCGCGAGAACATCTTCTAAAGGCATCACGCCAAGATCCTCTCCCTTACGAGTACGAATAGCCACTGTATTATTTTCAACTTCCTTATCACCCACAACAAGTAAATAAGGAATCTTGTTAATTGTGTGCTCGCGAATTTTAAAGCCGATCTTCTCGTTTCTCAAGTCCAGATGTGCTCTATATCCCGCTTCTTCGATATTTTTATGTATTTTTTTGCAATATTCGCTCTGTTTATCGGTAATATTCAGTATTGCGACTTGTTCAGGCGCCAACCAGAATGGAAATGCACCTTCGTACTGTTCGATCAAAATACCGATAAATCGCTCAAAAGAACCTAACACAGCACGGTGTAACATGACCGGAGTTTTACGTTCCTGATGATCACTTACATATTGGGCGTCTAGTCGACCCGGCATCGAAAAGTCTACTTGAATCGTTCCACACTGCCATACTCGGCCTAAACAATCCTTCAAAGAGAATTCAATCTTAGGGCCGTAAAACGCTCCCTCACCAGGCAATAAATCCCACTTCAAGCCTTTAGCGTCCAGAGATTCTGCTAAGGCTGCTTCGGACTTATCCCAAACCTCATCTGAACCAACGCGTTTCTCTGGTCGCGTAGATAGCTTGTAAAGAATCTCGCTAAAGCCAAAATCTTGATAAACTTCGTGCAACATATCGATAAAGGAAGATACTTCTTCCTGAATCTGCTCTTCAGCACAGAAAATATGCGCATCATCCTGAACAAAACCACGCACTCGCATAATACCGTGCAAAGCGCCAGATGCTTCATTTCTATGGCAAGAACCAAACTCGGCAAGACGTAAGGGCAACTCCTTATAACTCTTCAAGCCTTGATTAAATACCTGAACGTGGCATGGGCAGTTCATCGGCTTGATTGCAAAGTCTGCGTTCTCTGAGTGAGTAGTAAACATCTGCTCACTAAATTTATCCCAGTGGCCCGACTTCTCCCATAGCGTACGCTCAACCACTTGAGGCGTCTTAATTTCTTTATAACCATACTTGCGCTGCTTGGTACGCATGTAGTTTTCGATAGTCTGGTAGATACTCCACCCCTTGTCATGCCAGAAGACCATACCTGGCGCCTCATCCTGCATGTGGAATAAGTCTAACTTCTTACCTATTTTACGATGGTCTCGCTTTTCGGCTTCTTGTAAGCGATTCAAATATTGCTTTAGCTGCTTCTTATCTGCCCAAGCTGTACCGTAGATACGCTGCAACATTTTGTTGTCAGAATCGCCACGCCAGTACGCGCCAGAAATACGCATTAGTTTAAAATGATGGCAGAATTTCATGTTCGGCACGTGAGGGCCGCGGCACATATCTATATATTCTTCATGGTGATACAAAGCTGGCGTATCGGTCTTGGCGATATTTTCGTCAAGAATTTCCATTTTATAAGTTTCACCACGCGCTTCGAAAGCATCTCGTGCTTCTTGCCAGCTTACGGTCTTCTTAACAACGTCATAGCTCTTCTTAGCAAGCTCAAGCATACGCTTCTCGAGGGCTGCCATATCTTCTTCAGTGAGACGATGCTCTAAATCAACATCATAGTAGAAGCCATTTTCAATCGTTGGGCCAATCGCCATTTTGACATCAGGCCAAAGCTGCTTAATTGCGTGACCAACAAGGTGAGCGCATGAGTGACGCAATATTTCAAGGCCATCTTCATCTTTTGCAGTGATAATACTTAGTGTGGAATCTTCTTGAATCAACTCACAAGCATCGACCAATACATCATTTACGCGACCAGCGATGGTTGCCTTGGCAAGACCTGGACCTATATCTGCAGCAACATCCAATACGGATACAGCATTTTCAAACGAACGTTGACTACCATCAGGAAGCGTAATAACTGGCATATCTACCTCAAAATCAGTGGTGGCCCTTACTAAAGGTCACATGAGTTAAAAATTAAAAAATTACAAGCGCGCGATTCTAAACAAAAAACAAGTAAATTTGTACCGATATCTCCAAGTTTACGTTGATCGATGCACATCAATACTAAAACTGCGACCTTATTCCTAAGTGGCTCCAAAAAAGAAAAAACCCCGACACTCATTGAGTATCGGGGTTTTTAGACTCCTTAAGATTAAGCAGCAGCTTTTGCCAGCTTAGCTCTTTCTTTTGCAGCAATCTTATCAGGGCGAACAAGGAAGCGTGCCATCGCGGGTAGCAACCACAAGCTGCCAACCATGTTCCACAAGAACATAAAGAACAGCAGGATCCCCATATCTGCCTGGAATTTAATTGGCGAGAATATCCAAGTAAATACACCCAAACCAAGGGTCATACCCGTAAAGCAGACCGCTTTACCTGTCGTTCTAAGCGTCTGAAAGTAAGCCTCTTGTAAGACCACACCTTGTTTCAGTTTAGTCTCTAACTGACTATAGATATAGATACCATAATCGACACCAATCCCCACACCCAAGGCAATAACAGGAAGTGTCGCAACTTTAATACCAATACCCAATTGAGCCATAAGCGCTTCACACAGAACCGAGGTAAGTGCCAAAGGTGTAACGATACAAATAACAGCAGCTAAAGACCTGAACGTAATCAGACACAAAATACTAACGACCGAGTAAACAGAGGCTAACATGACATTCTTAGCCTTGGAAATAACCTCGTTAGTCGCCGCTTCAACACCTGCATTACCTGCCGCAAGTAAGAACTGGTAGTTTTCACTTGGGTACTGATCGATCAAGTCTTCCATCGTGTCGATCACAGTATCAAGCGTATCGGCCTCATGATCCTCCAAGAAGATGATCATTGGCGTCATACTACAGTCTGAATTAACCAGGCCTGAAGGTGCTCGCTGTATAGAAGAGTTAATAATTGACTCATTTCGGGATATTTCAAACCACTTCAAGCTTCCCTCATTGAGCGCTTTAGTCACCAATTTGGACACTGAGACCAAAGAAGCGGTAGATTCAACGCCTGGTGTATTTTCCAAACGCCATTGCATACGATCCATGACATCCATTAACTCATAGGTCGAACACATTTCTTTTGGCGTTTTAATCATCACAACCATAATATCGGCGCTGGTACTATAGTTGCTGATAATATAGTCGTTATCTAAATTGTAGCGAGAGTCAGGTCGCAGCTCTGGCGCACCTTTATCCAAGTCACCTATTTTAAGATCTTTCTGGTAGTAGAGACCTATACCACAACCCAGTATTGCAATAAGCACTGAAATCGGTGCCACACTTGGGTGAGCCATAAATGAAAGTGCGCGCCACTTTTTGTCACCATGAAGTTCAACATGCTTAGCATGCTTCAGGCCACCTTTACTCAAACCAGAGTACGAAACGATCACTGGATGGAGAACAAGGTTGGTAACAATAATAACCGCCACACCTACACCTGCGGCAACAGCGAGATCTTTAATCACGTCAATTTCAATGAACAATAATGTCAAAAAGCCAATCGCATCTGAAAGCAAAGCCAGAATACCCGGCCTTACAAGCTGTCTAAAAGTCAAACGACAAGCCATTAGCGGGTTATAACCATGAGCCTGCTCAACCGCAACCCGGTTAACTATCTGCACACCGTGACTAATACCAATCGCAAATACCAGGAATGGCACCAGTACAGAATAAGGATCTAAACCATAGCCAAGTAAGTTCAATATACCTAGCTGCCAAACCACCGCAATAATAGAGGTAACAATAGGTACCAATGTACCGACCATACAGCGAGAGTAGACAAACAAAAATGTTAAAGTTAGTCCGATTGTAATTAATGCAAAGACCGCAACCGCACTAATCCCTTCGATCAAATCACCAACTTTTTTTGCAAAGCCGATAATATGCACATTAATATTTGGATTTTTTGCTGTGTACTGGTTACGAACTTTGTCTTCTAACTTTAAAGAAAAGTCTTTGTAATCAAGAGGTTCATTTGTTTCTGGATTAATTTCAAATAAGGGGACATATATAATTGTCGATTTGAAGTCATCCGAAACTAATCGGCCAACCTGCCCAGACTTGAGCACATTTTGTCGTAGAACTTCTAGTGACTCATCAGACCCATCATATCCATCAGGAATAATCGGTCCGCCCTGAAAACCTTCTTCAGTAACTTCCACCCAACGGACATTGGGAGTCCATAGAGACTTCATTCCTGAGCGATCTACGCCTGGAAGGTAAAACAACTCATCTGTTATTTCACTCAAGGTCTCCATATACGCTTTGTCAAAGACGTCACCATCTTTAACTGCCACCGCAACGCGTATTGAGTTACCTAGATTTTCCAGATCCTCCCTATTCTCCATCATATTGACGATAAACGGGTGCTCAAGCGGAATTAAACGCTCGAATGAAGCATCCGGTTTAATTTGTGCCGCATTGAAACCCAAGAAAGCCGTAATCAATGCAAATATTGCAAGAATCACAGGTCTGTTTGAAAATATTAGCCGTTCAATGACACTACCTGAACCGACAGCTTTAATCTGCTTGCCTGA
>NZ_LWGJ01000114.1:0-8503 GCF_001635845.1 Oleiphilus sp. HI0132
AGGTATTTACCACGTTCTCCATCGCTCAGTGATATCTTCGGAATACTCGTGGCCAGCGCTTTGTACAACTAGTTTAATCAGGGCGCAAATATCTTCTCGTTGGTCGGTCTCAATTAGCTGATGGTCGAGTTTGAAGTTCAGGTCATTTAGTTTTTTCACCAAAGACTCAATTTGGGTAGAAACCCAAGAAAAATCATTGTTTTGGTGATTGCTAGTCACATCATGGATAAATGCTGTAATTAGCTGGTCGCACTCCTCTACATGCTGCGCCAAGTATGCTGGCTCTTCATCATCTTCGATAAAGTCATACATCCAATGCAACAGGTAGTCCTTTTTTTCCTTGATTGTGCTGTTCATTTTAACTCTATACGTAGTATTAAGAAGAAGGCTTGGGTAAAAACTCAAGCATTGCCTCTGCGGAAACACTTGGAGCCTCAAGCATGGCAAGGTGGCCAATATCTTCGAGTACCAGCTGTTGGGCACCAGAGATTAATTTTGTATATTTGTCGATGTTTTTTACGTTAATAGCCCTGTCTTGTTCACCCCAAATAATTAGAGTAGGCGCAATGATACTGGTGAACTTTTGCTCCAGCCCCTTGCCCAAGTCACTACGAATATCTTTGAATATTTTCTGATTGATTTCCAGGCGGCGAATGGACTTTTCTGCTTCGACCTTGGTGATAACGTCGGGTATGAAAGGCTTATCTTCCATTACAAAGTCCATAAGCTCGTTGAACTCATCAGTGTTTGACGCGATTAGGGGGTTGATACCTTGAGATAAAAGCTCATCCATTTTTGAGGGAATATCATGGATACCCGCAGGGCTAATTAGGGTTATCGATAGAACCTGCTCTGGGTAGGTTGCTGCGTAAAGTGATGAAATGGCGCCTCCCATAGAATTACCGACTAGATGGAAGCGTTTGAGATTCAAGGCACTTGCAAACTGTTTTACGAATGCGCTTTGCTCGACGATGGAGTAAGACTGACTCATGTCGATAGTGCTATCACCATGGCCCATTAAATCTAGAGCGATAAGGTGATACTTGTCAGCTAGCGGTTCAGAAAAACGTATCCAGTTTTCTTTATTGGCGCTAAAGCCGTGCAGCATGATGATTGTGCCGAGCTTATCTTGGCGAGAGTTTTCCAGATAAGCGTAAGGTTTGCCTTCAATCGAGATTTTTTTAGGTAGAAGGTTTGCTTTTGAGGCTTCAAAATCGATCGCTAAACGATAAAGGTCATCGCGATAGTAGTCGCTTGCGATATTGACTGAAACCAGAGAAAGGACAAAGACAAACAAAAAGACTTTAAGTTTACTCACGCGCGCTCCTTGTTTAACAAGCCGAAGCGCAGCCTGCGAGTTCTTTTAAGCCATTCATATCGATGATGTGTAAGTCTGTACGCTTAATTTCTAGCAAGCCTTCTTTTTGAAAACGCTTAAATAAACGGCTAACCGTTTCGGCGGCCATATTTAAGTGATTAGCAATATCGCGACGCGGCATCATGAGGTTAATGCGGGTGTCGGAATAACCACGCTGCTTGTAGCGTGAAGATAATGCGAGGATAAAACCGGCTAGTTTCTGGTCAGCAGAATGCTCGACGGTCATTGATTGCGAAGTATGCACTTCCTTACTCATTAAGCTAAACAGCTGGCGTTGTAAAGAGGGAAGCTTCGCTGCAAGGCTTTCTAAATCGTTGTAGTTAATACCACAAACCGAGGAAGTACCAAGAGAAATAGCCGTTGAAATATATTTCTGAGGGTAGATCGCATCCAGGCCGAAAAGCTCACCGGGTAGGTGGAAGCCGACAATATGCTCATTACCGTTCGCATCAATAACCACGGTTTTGAACATGCCCGATTTAACGGCGTAGATCCTTTCAAAGTGTTGTTCTGACTGGTAGACGGTCTCGTTTTCTTTATAGGGGGACGAAGGCTCAATAATGTTTTCTAACGAAACCATGTCATTTGAGTCTAACCCTACTGGCAAGCAAAGTTTTCCAAGAGAGCACTGTCCGCACTTCAAAAAGGACGGAGATGCCACAGAATTTGAGCTCGGCATACGTAAACCACCATAAAATTTTAATTATAGTGTCTTACTATACCTTGGTTGCTCAGTATTCTGTAGAGTTGTTTGATTAAAATATGCATCAAATGTCATAGCGATGTTCCGCAGAAAGATTCTTCCTTTGGGTGTCACCTTGAATCCTTGGTCATTTAATTCGATCAAACCATCGCTTGCGAGGTCATTCAAGCTACTGAGTTCACTGTTGAAATAACGGTGGAAAAAAATATCGTGACCGTCACCGAAGTCACTGTAATCAACGACACCGTCACACATAATTTGTTGGATTAGATCTGCACGGATGCGGTCATCGGTATTGAGATTAACGCCGCGTTTGATAGGTAAGTGCCCTTTATCAACGGCGGTTTTGTACTTGGATACTTCGGTGACATTCTGGCTATAGCCATCATTGACCCGGCTGATAGCACTGACACCAATACCAATTACATCGCATTCTGCATGTGTAGAATAGCCTTGGAAGTTACGCTGCAAACCACCTGTATCAAGGGCTTTAGCCAAGCTGTCAGTAGGTAGTGCAAAGTGATCCATACCGATATAGATATAGCCCGCTTCAGTTAAGCGTTGGATACTATCGGTGAATATTTCAAGTTTTTCTGCTGTTCCTGGAAGGTCGCCTGAGTGAATCAGCCTTTGCGCCGGAATGCGTTGAGGCATATGTGCGTAATTATAGAGTGCGATTCGATCCGGTTTAATACGAATGACTTCATCAAGCGTATTCGAAAAACTTGCGCGAGACTGTTTTGGCAGGCCGTAAATAATATCAATAGATACTGAATCAACTTTGTTATCGCGAGCTGACTGGATAACCGCTTCAACCTGCTCTTTACTTTGCTCACGGTTGATAGCTTTCTGCACTTCAGGGTCAAAGTCCTGAACGCCGATACTGATTCTGTTAAAGCCCATGGTCACTAATTCGGTCATTTCTTCTGGTGTGACTGTACGTGGGTCAACTTCAATGCCAATTTCTAATGAGTCAGGAAGACCTAGGTGGAAGGATTGTGCCAGCACTTCCATGACTTCACGTAATTGCTGAGGGCTTAAAAATGTGGGAGTGCCACCACCAAAATGAATCTGTTGCAGTAAACGGTCGTCAGCATAGTACTTGCCGTGCATTTCGATTTCCCGATATAGATAATCGAGGTAGTCAGTGGCTAGCTGCTGCTTGTGCGTCACAATCTTGTTGCAGCCACAGTAGTAACAAAGTGACTTACAAAATGGAATGTGGATATAAACAGAAAGAGGCTTGGGAACAGGCAACTGGTTACTTGCCTGAGCATGAGTACGATAGTCAGCTTCAGTAAAGTTATCATTGAACTGAAGTGCAGTTGGATAAGATGTGTATCTTGGCCCGTAAACGTCGTATTTGTTTAGTAAGGGCGCCAAGTCTTCGGTCACCTCAAGCGGTTTCATCTATCCATTCCTCCTGCATTGTTAGGGGATCAGTTTATGCGCACTAGGCGTAAGCTGCCTTGACGTGCGTCAAGGGAAATGACTGGTACAAAAAATACTCGAAAAAGGTGCATCTTCAGGTGCAGAACGAAGAAAGGTGGAGCTTAGTCTTGAGAGAAGCGTGCTTGGTGAAATTTAAGTTGAGCAGTATGGCCGCCATCGGGAAAGTGATGATAAGCGAGTCGGCTTACATTGGCATAAGGTACATCAATATTCCAAAGCCTGTCACTAGGCATACCTAGTACGTGGGTTAATATAGCTCGGATAACGCCCCCATGGCATACAAGTAAAGTATGCTCAGTTTGATATTCGAGCACTAAGGCTTCCCAAGCTGTATGAATACGCTGAATGAAATCAGACATTCGCTCGGAGCCTTGGGGAGCGTGATTATCGGGGTCTTCCCAGTAGTTTCTTAATGCCTTTGGGTCGTGTTTCATCAGTTCTTTGACGCTCTTTCCTTCCCATTCACCAAAGGAAATTTCACGAAACATCGGGTTTATGTCGACGCAGAGGCTTAGGTCTTCCCCTAGCTTATTGGCAAAGGCCTGACAGCGACTTAATGGTGAAGTCACTATCCGGGTCCAGGGTTTATGACCCCCTACACTGTCGTGCATTTGCTGCCAGCCCAAGTCTGATAAGGGGTCGTCTTGTGAACCTCGTAGTAGTTGTCCACCAACGGGTTCGCCATGTCTGATTAGGTCGAAAGTGCTTGCTTTCATAACTAAGCCTTGAGTCGCTCGAGTAGCATTTCATATTGCTGTTGTTTAGCAGCAGTATGCCTTATTTTGAACTCCTGAATAAGCAAGAGGCAAGCATCTTGTGTAATATGTTGGTTGCCAGCAAGTTCGAGAAACAAGAAGGCTTGCTCAGCTTTAGGCAGGTCTCCATGTTTAATAAAAAGCATCATCATCTTATGATAGTGCTCGGGCTGTAAGCATTCTTGAGCCCTTTTTTTACTAGCAGCATTTTTTTGAATGTCGGAAAATAATCGACACATTCTTTCGTAGTCTGATTTACGGACACACAGTTCAATAAGGTTCTGTGCATGCTTCCAATAGCTCGAGTCTTCAGTATGCAATTTTGCCAAGTTGTAACGCTGCTCCAATATTGCTCGTGATTCGGGATATTTAGCACCCAGTGATCGCAATAACTGGCGTGCAGTATTGAACTCGAAGCGCGATAGGAATTCCATTGCTTTTGAAAGCTCTGCTCTGTACTCCCAATCAACGGAGGCAGTTATTCTTGGCTTGTTTTTTGGGGTTTCTTTCGCTGCAACTTTCATGCTTAAGCTCATGAAAATGCCTGTTGAGAGTGCCGGAAGCAGCATGCTTGCAAGAAGATATATGCTAGGCCTAGGTTGGTCGAGCGTATGTAAAACGGTATAGGTGATTAAGCTTAGAGTAAGCATTAGTAACATGAATAAGGCCGATTTTGAGGGTTGCAAGGACTCTCTTTTGGCTTGGAAATTCTTTAGTTTGTCTAACACTAGCGGGCTTGCCAGGCCATAGATAGCACCAAGAGGCCCAACTAAGACGGCATTGCTTTTGGTTGTGAATAATAGATAGGTGAGTGAAGAAATAAACATCGAAAACAGAAAATAGCAGTACAGCTTAAAGGCGCCAAAGCGCTTTTCAAAGTAGAAGGATAAAACTGAAAAACATAGAAATACTAAAATAAACAATGGATGAGAGGGGTGTGCGAAAACATGAGTGAGGATCTGTCTGATGCTGAAGTCTTGAGCAGAAAGGCCAAGTAAGTTTGTACTGGTGGCGCGATACATTTGCTCAATTATAAGCCGCTCCTCATGCCATGTTTCCAGTATGGCTTTCTCAAGAAACATGCTGCCATTCTGCTTGATATAGGAGGAAAAAGCTGAATCTTCCAAGATAGCTTTGATCGTAGGAAGCGACTCACCATCTTCAAAATCAGCTTTTAAGCTATCAATCTTTTGGGCTGAACCCAGGCCTTCTATGTTTAGCCTACGATCAAGGTAATCAAAAAAAATGGGGGCTTCGATTGCTAATAAATCTTGTTGGTAATGTTTGTTTATAGATAGCCACTGTTGTTCATCATGCTTATGCCCGTATAAGACGCTAATCAACAATGTGAGCGACAGAAGCAAGGTAAGAAAAGGAGTTTTCTTGATAGACATGGAGTATTTTGTTTTCACCCATCTTTAATAAGCATTGCACGATTAGACGGCAGCTTAATGCTCTTATACCGATACGAAGCCTATTTATAACAGAAAGCAGGGTGATTTGCCTCCTGGTATTTGACGGCTTAAGCCTCTACTTCCATAGAGGCTGACTTGCTTCGAGTTGTGCTTCTTGTCGGGACACGCCAATATCTCTTAATTGAGCATCACTCAGTTGAAGCAGCTTTTTACGTTGTCGGTGTATCTCCAGTCGCCATGCTAGCGAGTGTAATTGCTTGGCAAATCGTAGACATAGATTGGTGAGGCCTTTTAATGAGCCTGAGTAATTGTGAAGACCTTGTGGCGAAGGGAGTATTTCATGTCTCATCGTATCTTTCCTCGCAATACTAATAATGATAGGGCTTGAAGATGAATACTATACGGAGGTTGTCTGATACGTAACAGATTTAGAATTTAACTAAATTAGCCATAACAGATGTAGTATGAATGAACTGTTAAGTATAATATTTGAACAACTGTTATGGTTCTGGGAGCACAACAATGAAACAGCCTATTTATAAATTGTTAGCAAATGACCTTGCTGAGCAGATTCGGCAAAGTACTTTTGCTAGGGGGGATAAGCTTCCTTCTGTTCGGGAATTAGCGAAACAGCGCTCGGTGAGTGTGTCGACTGTTTTAATGAGCTACGGTTTACTAGAGGACTGGGGGCTGATTGAGGTGAGGCCAAAGTCTGGCTATTATGTTAAAGCCATTGCGCTCAGTGCGCCGGTAGAACATTTATCTAAAGACCATATCCACAACTCTGTCTCTGATTGCGGCCCGGATGAAGTCACCACTTCAGAATTGATCATGGACGTCCTGGCCAGTTCGGCAGAACCAAATAATGTCAGCTTCGGTGCAGCGGTCCCGGCAAGTGACTTCCCTATTATTGAACAACTAAAAAAATCATTTGCAAACCTTGTGCGGACTGAGAAGTTTCTCGGCATTGGCTATGACTCAGGAAAAGGCTGTCCTCAACTAAGGAAGCAGCTCGCCAGACGTGCTTCTGATGCGGGCATGTTAGTGTCACCTGATGAAATTATTATTACTGCTGGCTGCCAAGGGGCCATTGTATTGTGTTTACGCTCTCTGTGTGAAAAAGGTGATGTGGTTGCGGTAGAGTCGCCAGGCTATTATGGCTTGTTACAGTTAATCGAATCTTTGGGGCTAAAAGCGCTTGAAATTCCTTCAGATCCGGTAAGGGGAATGAGCATCGACGCGCTTCAGTTGGCAGTCGAGCAGTGGCCCGTAAAAGTTGTGTTATCAGTTCCTAGCTATAGCAACCCCATGGGAGCCTTGATGCCAGAAACTGCGAAGCTCAAGTTGGCGAAGCTCTTAGAAAAATATGATTTACCGATGATTGAAGACGATATTTACGGAGAGCTGTCATACAGTGATGCTAGGCCAAAAGCTGTTAAATCTTATGATAAGGGTGGCCGAATTCTGCTGTGCTCTTCAGTTTCGAAGGTGCTTGACCCTCAGCTATGTGTCGGCTGGGTGATGCCAGGGCGATATCGGGAAAAAATTGAGTACCAACGTTTTTTAAGCAACTCCAGTCACTTTGCTTTACCCCAACTGGCGGTTGCCGATATTTTGTCTAGAGGGCGCTTTGACCGTCACTTGAGGCATGCTCGTGAAGTTTACAGCCAGAGGCGCGATAGGTTGCTAGATTTAATTGCGCTACACTTTCCCAAAGAAACACGCATCACTAAGCCGCAAGGAGGTTTTGTTGCATGGATACAGTTGCCTGATGGTGTAGATAGCACAGAGTTCTACCATTTGGCTAAGGCCGAGGGCGTCATTGTTGCGCCAGGAGAAATCTTTTCAACCGATTCGAGTAAGTACCATAACTATATTCGGTTAAGTTATGCACATGAATGGACCAGAGAGCGAGAGCAAGCTGTTGTGATTTTGGGGAATATACTAAAAGCTGAACTAAGCAGATTCACATAACACTTGCTCAGCTTTTAAGTGGAGAGCTTAACGTTTTTTAGGTGTCCAGGCCCAAACCATTTCCATAAGAATGGGTTCTTTGCCTTCAGCGTCTGTCACACTGACTTTTACAGTGGTTTCACCTTTTTCGAGTTTTTGGATATCAGCAATTTGCTTTTTGCTTAGCGTTGCAACGGCTTTCATGTCGCCCTTGGCGCGTTTTACATAGTCAGCTTTGATTGTTTTGATCACAGGGACAGCGCTATCAGGTACGTTCATACCAATCAAATATCCGGTAGCAGACTCTGCGATCAGAATACTGGCGACAGCATGCACTGAACCAATATGATTTTGCACACTCTTTTTATTTTTTAGTGTAATCACTGCTCGTTCGCAGCTGAGCTCTTCAATTGTAATTCCAGCAGTGCCGGTAAACTTCACCATCTTTCCAAAAAAAGTAGACAGCGCTGTTGAGCGAAGGAAAGATGGCAAGGAATTAATGTTACTGACAATTTTATTTAGCTTATTTTTCTTGGCCAAGATGTGGTCTCCAAAAATTAGTGAAAACAGAAAATTAGATCTTATTGATAAAGTAGATACTTATCAAAACTGTGAGATTATACACATAAATGGAAAAGTGGTTTTACCTATAGAGCTACCGATCTGTATTTAAGCGAGTTATAATCGCGCCAAATTAACAGGAGTAAGTTATGAGCGATTTAAAGCAACAATTTGAAGATACCGTAAACTTTGTTCAAAACTCGGAAGGTGACGTTCAGCTTTCAAACGAGCAGAAGTTGCAGATGTATGCTTTGTATAAGCAAGCAACTGAAGGTGACGTTTCAGG
>NZ_LWGJ01000115.1:0-842 GCF_001635845.1 Oleiphilus sp. HI0132
TTACACCCCTAGAAAAAACATTGATTAGATACTAACCTATGCTTCTATTTTCTTTAGCAATTATCCTCGGGCTTATTGTTCTTATTTGGAGTGCTGACCGATTCGTCAGTGGCGCCGTCGCTACAGCGCTCAACCTTGGCATGACACCGATGATGATCGGCTTAACAGTTGTTGCCTTCGGCACCTCAGCTCCCGAATTAATTGTTTCAGGTACTGCAGCACTAGACAATGCAAGTCACCTTGCGGTAGGAAATGCGATCGGTTCGAATATCGCAAACATTGCCCTAGTACTTGGCGCAACAGCACTGGTCTCGGCCATCCCCCTTAAAAAGGCAATTCTGAAGGTTGAGTTCCCGGTACTCATGGTCGCGACTTTCTTGGCCACCCTATTACTCAGTGACGGCATGCTGGATGCACTCGACGGTGTTGCACTATCTATAATTTTGTTTATTTCACTCATTGCTCTCGCCAAACTTCAAAACGCACCCGCGGGAGAAATCGATGAAATAGAAGACAGCAGATCCATCTCTGCAAAAAAAGCCTACATTCTTCTAGCTATAAGTATTGCTCTATTGCTCGCCAGTTCAAAGCTTTTGGTTTGGGGGGCAGTTGGCATCGCTACCGAGCTCGGCGTGAGCAAAATCATCATCGGCTTAACGATTGTTGCCATTGGAACCAGCCTACCCGAACTTGCAGCCTCCATTGCAAGCGCCCTTAAAGGCCATCACGACCTTGCCTTGGGAAACATTATCGGCTCAAACTTGTTTAATCTATTAGCAGTGCTAGCAATTCCTGCATTTCTTCACCCAATCTCACAGGGTGGCATCCCGATTAGTGAAGAG
>NZ_LWGJ01000116.1:0-1274 GCF_001635845.1 Oleiphilus sp. HI0132
TTGGGTCAATATTTCCGGTGGTCTGTGGATCATAGCATTTTCATTATTCTGCCTAGCCTTTATTCCCGTATGGACAAGCCCCCGTGTAGATGGGAAATACGGATAAAAAAATGCGCCGGTCACATTTCAATTAACCCGAAAGGTCGCACAATTGAGCGTTTGAGAATTTTACGTGCCAAGCAGTCAAACGGAGATATGCCTAATACCAGCGGGCTTACCTCTCAGACCATGCAGGCCTGCTTGGCAAAATAGAGTTGGCAAAGTAAGCGCCTGAGATCCCTCCAGACAAGTTAGTCATCCATACCTTGTCCTCCCACCCTGAATTTCCTGAAGCCTATATTTTCAGGCATAATATAAGCTTAAATTTTTGATTCAGGATATCCCATGCAAGAAATCACTATTCAAGCCCCCGATGACTGGCACCTTCACTTTCGAGATGGAGACATGCTCGCAGAAACTGTCCCGGCAACCGCTCGGTGCTTTAAGCGAGCGATAGTGATGCCTAACCTTGTCCCGCCTGTTGTTAACACAGAAATGGCACTTGCTTATAAAGCCAGAATTGAAAACGCTATACCTGAAGGAGTCGATTTCACTCCCTTAATGACCCTATATCTGACAAACGATACAAAGCCCGAAGACATTACTCGCGCCAAGCAAGCGGGCATTATTGCAGCCAAGCTTTACCCAGCAGGAGCAACAACCAATTCCGATGCTGCAGTTTCAGCCTTGAACGAGCTTTACCCGGTTTTTGAGGCAATGCAAGCTTGCGACATGTTATTACTGATTCACGGTGAAGTGACCTCTCATGAGGTTGATATCTTTGATCGGGAAAAGTTTTTTATTGAACAACACCTAGCCCCTATCACCGAAAAATTTACCGAGCTAAGAGTTGTTTTTGAGCATATCACAACCTCTGAAGCTGCTCAGTTTGTACAAGCAGGCTCAGACAAACTGGCCGCAACGATCACTCCCCAACACCTGCTCCTTAATCGTAATGACCTGCTCGTAGGCGGTATTCGGCCCCATAACTTCTGCCTACCTGTACTTAAACGCAACACCCACCAAACAGCGCTTAGAGAAGCTGTAAAGAGTGGCTCAAGCAAATTCTTCCTTGGAACCGACTCAGCACCTCACGAAAAGGCGAAAAAAGAGTCATCTTGCGGCTGTGCTGGCTGCTACAGTGCCTGGAGCGCTATAGAGCTTTATGCGCAAGTATTTGAGGACCTTGGAGCGATCGACAAGTTCGAAGGCTTTGCCAGCCATCACGGCCCAGA
>NZ_LWGJ01000117.1:0-866 GCF_001635845.1 Oleiphilus sp. HI0132
GCGACTAGCGCTTGCAAAGAGCTTGATGCTTGGTCAAACTAGCGCAAATTGAGTCATGGAATGACATCATGGAATAGGGATATGCTAAAAGAACGATATAAGAAAAGCTATGAATATTATTTTTGTTGGTCGAAACCACGGAAAGTCTAAAACTTATCAGTTAGGAAATAAGCAGCTCGTCATTGTTGGTGCGCTATTTGTTTTTCTCATGGCCGTACTAGTGTTTTCGGGCTACCGTCTACAGACCTGGGTGGCCGGAGAAGCCGAGTCGACTTTAGATAAAGAAATAATTGTTGGTTGGCAGCAAGATATCAACGCACAAAAGAAACAAGTGACCAGGATTAAGCGAGCAGCTCAGGAAAAGGTTGATGCGCTAACCTTAAGAATGGGTGATATGCAGGCCAGACTGTTACGCCTTGATGCGCTTGGTCAAAGACTGACAGAAGTAGCGAAGCTAAAGAATGGCGAATTTGACTTCAGTGCGAGCCCTGCGCTAGGTGGCCCCACCGATGCAAAGCTGGGCGAGTCTTACGTGCTGCCAGGCATTGTTGAAAGTCTTGATCAGATTGACCGACAACTTACTGATAGTGAGCAGCAGCTAGAAGTGATTGACGCGCTGTTTGTTAGCCGCAAAACCCAAGAAGAATTATTTATTGCCGGCCGCCCCATTACCTGGGGATGGATGTCCTCAGCCTATGGCTACCGAACAGACCCTTTTTCAGGAAAGCGTGCCTGGCATGCCGGAGTAGACTTCGCAGGTAAGGAAGATAGTGACATCATCGCCGTTGCCTCGGGCGTCGTTACATACTCAGGTGACCGCTACGGTTACGGTAACTTAGTTGAAGTCAACCATGGTGGAGGCTTCA
>NZ_LWGJ01000118.1:0-865 GCF_001635845.1 Oleiphilus sp. HI0132
CGGCGCGCAGATAACAGGCAAGCTTAGTTTGTCTCCGAATAAGGCGGGTATTGGCATTTTTTCTATCTCAATGTAAAAGCTATTTTTGGTAGAACCGCTTCTACCGTCGGCTCGGCAATGTGCCCATATGCTTGGCAATAATTCCGAGCATCATCTCATCACTACCACCGGCTATCGATAGTATCCGCGTATCACGATAGGCTCTGGCAGCAGGATTATCCCACATAAAACCCATGCCTCCCCAGTATTGAAGGCAGCTATCACTTACTTCACGCCATAACCTGCCCATTTTTAATTTAGCCATGGATGCCAGGTAGGTCGCGTCTTCACCTTCAATATGTTGCTGACAAGCTCTCCAGGTCAGCGCTCTGAGCGCCTCAACTTCGGTTTGCAACTCTGCCAAGCGAAAGTGCACCACCTGATTGTTTAATATCGGCTGGCCAAAGGTCTCCCTATCTCGGCACCAATCCCGGGTATCACTGATAATTCGCTCCATTCCCTTTAGTGAACTCGCAGCGGCATACATTCGCTCTTCTTGAAACTGCATCATCTGCATAGCGAAACCTTTGTTCTGTTCGCCTATTCGATAGCGCTTAGGTACGCGAACATTATCAAAGAATATCTGCCCCGTATCACTGGCGCGCATACCGAGTTTATCCAAAGGCTTTGAGATCTCGATACCCGGTGAATCCAAAGGCACAATGATCATTGATTTATTTGCATGAACACTGCCTTCAGAAGTGTTGGCAAGTAAACAAATCCAATCACCTTGCGTCGCATTCGTGATCCACATCTTACTGCCATTGATAAGGTAGTCATCACCGTCACTTTTAGCGGTCGTTTTTAAACCTGCAACATCTGAACC
>NZ_LWGJ01000119.1:0-1020 GCF_001635845.1 Oleiphilus sp. HI0132
AGTAATCGCAATACGACGCACTGTGTCGATAAATGCTTGAGGGCTTTCAGATTCAACTTCGATGTCGATTGAATCAACGCCAGCAAAACGTTTGAAAAGAAGAGACTTACCTTCCATTACAGGCTTAGAAGCCAAAGGACCTAAGTCACCCAGACCAAGAATCGCAGTACCATCAGTAATAACCGCTACCAAGTTACCTTTAGCAGTGTACTTATATGCATTTTCCGGGTCAGCAGCAATTTCCTTAACTGGCTCTGCAACACCTGGGCTATAAGCCAAAGAAAGGTCGCGAGAGGTTTGAGCAGGAGTAGAAAGTTCTACGCTGATTTTCCCTGGCTTCGGGAACTCATGGTAATCTAGAGCATCTTGTTTGAAATCTGACATTATATTCTACCGTTTTGGTTTTTCCGTTTAGGTTCTTTCAGGGACATTAAAGCCCTAAAGCCTGTCCGCGGCGCACATTATGACATCACTTATTCCCTAGGGACAATTATCAAATGATAATACGCCGTAACTTTTTTATTGTCATTTGACCGAAATCATCAAATAACCAGACGAAAAAAGAGCGACAAGCGCTCTTTTTCGGAATATCTTAGTTCTTTGGCAACTCGCCAAACAAAGCTTAGCCGCCGATACGGCTGCCGAAACGCTTCTTGAACTTATCAATACGACCACCTGTATCCATTACTTTCTGCTTACCAGTATAGAATGGGTGACATGCTGAACATACGTCCAGAGTAATATCTTTACATAGCGTAGAACGTGTTTTAATAACGTTACCACAACCACATTTTGCTTCGATTTCCTGGTAATCAGGATGAATAGCTTCTTTCATTGCACACCTCTAATTCAATTATGCCGCCACCTTACACTTATCACTCTTCTTTTAGCTTATAAAAAACCAGAAGAGCCGTTAAGGCACCGCACGAAAGGGGGCTTCCCATCTATCTTTACACCTTCAAACTTGCCTTGAAAACAAATTTTTAGACAAAAGACAGAGTGACTGCCAATTTTTAAGAC
>NZ_LWGJ01000120.1:0-711 GCF_001635845.1 Oleiphilus sp. HI0132
ATGTTGTTGCTGTTCGCGAAAAAGCTAAGAACCAATTGCGTGTTAAAAACGCTGTTGAGTTAGCAGCTAATCGCGGGGCAGTTGAGTGGATCGACGTAGATACCAATAAACTCACAGGAACTTTTAAAGCTGTTCCTGAGCGTTCAGAGCTACCTTCGGACATCAACGAGAATCTAATTGTTGAGCTTTACTCTAAGTAATCTCATCGGATACAACATAAGGTATAGGGGCATATATGCAGCGTTCAGTTAATGAATTCTTGAATCCACGAAACATTGAAGTTCAAGGTTTAAGCGCAACACATGCAAAAGTTATTCTAGAGCCATTAGAGCGAGGCTTCGGCCATACGCTTGGCAGCGCATTAAGAAGAATTCTTTTGTCATCAATGCCGGGTTGTGCAGTTGTAGAAGCAGAAATCGAAGGTGTATTGCACGAGTACAGCGCAATCGAAGGTGTTCAAGAGGATGTTATTGAGATCCTTTTGAACCTTAAAGGTTTGGCTATAAACATGCACTCACGCGATGAAGCTAGTTTGACGCTTACTAAGAAGGGGCCAGGCCCAGTCTTGGCTAGTGACATTCAGTTGGATCATGACGTTGAAATCATGAATCCGGATCATGTTATTTGCAACCTTAGCGACAATGGTGATATCACTATGACGCTACGTGTTGGTCGCGGTCGTGGCTATGAGCCAGCTGACCAGCGTGGTAT
>NZ_LWGJ01000121.1:0-683 GCF_001635845.1 Oleiphilus sp. HI0132
AGAACCAAATGCTGTGTTTATAAGTGTGCATCAATGAGGCCAGTTATGAAAATATTAAAAGAGGGTGATGTGGGAAAGGTTCTTTGTCATACCTGTGAGTCAGTACAAAATTCCACGTTTAAGTTGAGAGACATCCCCGGTGACAGTTTCACTTCTCTACCTTCTACCACTAATTGCTCTTTGGCCAAGGCTACCCGAGCACTATAGACCAAGCCCAAATTCTCATCTTGTATCGCATCGTCAGAAATGCTCTTAATCTCTGCATCAATCAAACCGTACTTGGTGAAGTTAAAGGTATCGACTTTGACTTCAGCTTTCTGGCCTTCTTGCACAAAGCCGATATCTTTATTCAAGATCATCACGTCGACTTCCATTTTGCTTTGATCGGGCACGATAACCATGAGGGCCTGAGCGGGCGTGACGACACCGCCAATGGTATGGACTGCTAATTGCTGTACTTGACCATCTATTGGTGAAACAATTTCTTGTTGCTCGTTTCTCTGTTTTGCTTTGACGAGTTCTTGCTTTAGGCCTTCTAATCTCAGTTCAAATTCTTGCTTTTGAGAAAGCGTTGCCAGTTGCTGTTCTGCCAGCAGTGACTGTGTTTGTTTTTCGATAGCGAGTATTGAGCTATCCAGTTGTTTGAAGCGGGCTTGCTGTACTTTCAAGTCCTGCTCTTGTTC
>NZ_LWGJ01000122.1:0-944 GCF_001635845.1 Oleiphilus sp. HI0132
GTTTTGATCGTTCTTTGGGTCTTCGTTTAGGGAGAATACGTTCTTCTTATGGTTTTTATAATGAGACTCGGGATATTCCCCATACCCGAACGGGTGTGGTGATGCCGCAAGCCGTTTATTTTGACATGACTCGTAACTCCTTTTATTCCGCTGATGGTGTGGAATTCTTTGGTTCTTATGACCTATCTGGTGAGCCTTTAGCATTTCAACTTTTCTTGAGCCAGCCTGTTGCTGATAAAGATGAGTTGGAAGAGGCCTCACAACTTTCTCCAAGCAAACTCAAAGGAGATCGTAGCCTGTTAGCCAAAATAATATATGGAGAAGAGTTTGATGGTTGGCGTGCCTCCATAACGTACTTCAAACCAGAATACGAAGTATCAGTTGAGTTTCCTGCAGGTGACGACCCTTTGCTTATGATTGTTGAACCTGACGCGTCATTTTACTCCGAAAATATCGTGACATCACTTGAATACAACCAATTCCAATGGTCTGTCACGTTTGAGTATTTGCGCCATAAATTCCAGACTAATATTCCGGCACTGGCAAGCGAGGCTGTTAATGATTTTTATGAAGAAGCTTATTACTTGCAGAGTGTTTATCGTTTTGATGAATTCTGGGAAATGTATGCTCGCTATGAACAAACAAAGCTGAGGGGCTCGTCAGACCCAAAGAGCTCATTTGACGATGCTAATTTTGGTCTGGCATTTAGACCTGATGAGAACTGGCTTCTTCGCGCTGAGATTCATTATATTGAGGGTTACTCGAGGTTGTTTAGTCGTGATAACTCGATTTCAGACGAGCAGGATCCATACTGGACAGCAGTTCTTTTTCAGCTCGCCTATAGGTGGTAGTAGATGATTGACGAGACATTACCCTCAGGATGGAAAGACAAAGGTTTTAACATTAATTGGCAAACGTTTGGAGCGATTAGCCTTGTATTCACA
>NZ_LWGJ01000123.1:0-269 GCF_001635845.1 Oleiphilus sp. HI0132
CATATCACGGACGGCTTTTGCGTCACTCATTGCATTGAAAGCATCATCAACTGTTAGTTGGCCATCGGCCAGTGTGTCAGACATTTTTGGCTGAGAGGTCTTTCCAGAAGACGTTTCGCCTTCCTCGGAATCGAGCTTTAGACTTTGGATGATATTAACATTGGTGTTTACATTCATGGTTGATACGTTCTGAGCCCCTGCAGGGGGTCTATCACCATAGTGCCACATGCCTGTTGCGTCTTGCCATTTATAGAAGGACACTTTGTTAC
>NZ_LWGJ01000124.1:0-1229 GCF_001635845.1 Oleiphilus sp. HI0132
CCTATAATGTTTCTGACTCATCTGGTAACGCAGCAGCAACCGTAGTTCGAACTGCAAACGTCGTGGATACTGGAGTACCCTCTATTGCACTTATTGGTGACAATCCAGTGCTACACGAACTACAGACGCCATACACAGATGCTGGTGCGACCGCTTCAGATGCAGCAGACGGCGACCTAAGCGCTTCAATCACAGTGACTGGGTCAGTCGATCCGGATATCGCCGGAACTTACACACTTAGCTATGATGCAAATGATTCCCAAAGTAATGCTGCAACAACGGTAACCAGAGATGTAATCGTTGCTGATAGAACAGCTCCAGTAATAACGATTACTGGAGGCAGCACCGTTAACGCTGAACAAGGAACGGTTTATAGCGATGCCGGAGCGACCGCAACAGACATCATAGATGGCGATATTAGCGTAAATATCATTACCACTGGCGCAGTTGATACAAATACCGCTGGTAACTACACCATTCACTATAATGTTAGCGATGCCGCTGGAAACCCCGCTATTCAGGCGAGTAGAACTGTAATCGTAAGCGATACAACAGCCCCACTTATCACCCTTGCTGGAGCCAACCCCTTAGATCACGAAGTAGGAACAATCTTCGTCGATCCTGGCGCTAGCGCTAGCGATAATATTGATGGAGATATCAGTCTAAGTATTGGCGTCACAGGAACAGTCGATGCCAATACACAAGGCACGTATACGCTTACCTACAATGTATCCGATTCATCAGGAAATGCTGCAGCAACCACTACACGAACAGTGAATGCTGTGGATACTGGCGCACCAACCATAACACTAAATGGCGACAACCCTACCCTGCCTGAACTACAAACCACCTACACAGATGCTGGCGCTACCGCTACGGATGCTGTAGATGGTAACTTAAGTGCATCCATCATCGTTAGTGGGACAGTCGATGCGAATATCGCGGGTACCTACACCCTGTCTTACAACGTTACCGACCTACAAAGCAATGCTGCACCCACGGTTACCAGAGACGTAATCGTTGCCGATAGAACCGGCCCCGTGATTACTCTACTTGGCAGCGCTACAGTTAATGTAGAGCAAGGCGCGACATACACGGATGCGGGTGCTACGGCATCAGATGCCATTGATGGTGACTTAAGCTCCAACATTGTGCTTGGTGGTGCAGTTAATACCAGCGTAAGTGGAAGCTATACCCTTACTTACAACGTTAGTGACGCCTCAGGCAAC
>NZ_LWGJ01000125.1:0-12908 GCF_001635845.1 Oleiphilus sp. HI0132
CAAGCTTAACAACGAGGTCAGAAGAAGGGGACGTCATGGGCTGGCTACCTTACGAGCGGGCGGTGTCATGAGAGGGAAACTATCTCTTACCCCAGGCGATTTAAGTACCGGGAATTGTTTTTGGATATAACGTAGTAACAATACTGCAGGGCTATCCATTAGCATTTTTGCCTGAGGAAACTTCCATAGTAGCTTGTCGATACTGTCATTGGGTTCGAAGTAGGTATCGCCAATTTGATCATTGTTCATATCCCAGCCTAAATAGTCGCTCCAGTAATTACCTTGGGCGTCGAGGCTCCATTCTTGTTTGCGGGTCGCGACGTATTTCACTTGAGTCTGGTTTTTGATAAAGGTGTTTTTAGCAATAATATTGTTCTCGGAACCTGCTGTCAGGTGAATACCGATTTCTGCATTACTCACGTCATTGTCTAGAATTTTGTTGTGCAGCGAGTTATAAATAAAGAAGCCCTTACCATCGGCACCCTCAACGTGACGTGCCTCACTTTGACGCACGCCATCAATCGTGTTGTTAGTTAAGGTGGAATAGGTAATAAAGTTTAATAAGATGCCGTAGTCTTCACTATCGAGTGACTGGTTATGATTGACAGTGAGACTTCTGGATTGCATGAGCGCATAGCCTGCACGGGTTCGTACCGCTTTGTTTTTGGTGACGGTATTGCTGTGGGAGTACATGTAATGAACCCCGTAGCGAAGGTCGTGCATATGGTTTTCAGTGAGCAGGTTGTTCTGGCTAGAAATAATGTAAATTCCGTCACGGGTATGCCAGATTTCGTTGCCACGAACCTCGGTATTGGTCGCAACGGATAGATGAATACCATTGCCTCGGTCGGTTGAGCGCATCTGCTCGTTACCGCTTATTTTATTGTTGATAATTTTTGCACCATCGCATTTATCTAACCAAATACCGCTAGTATCACCATGAAGCAGGTTATTCTTGATGGTTGTATTTTGTGCCGATTTTTCAATAAAGATGCCGGCATTCATTGCCGTTAAATCATCGCCCCAGTTTTCTATTGTCAGATTTTCAATGGTGACATGTGGAGCTTTTATTCGAATCCCGTCATGCATGCCTTGGGCGTTGATGATAGCGCCCTTTTCACCTTGAATAGTGAGACTCTGTCGAATAACAAAGTTACCGGCGTAAACACCGGGAGAGAGGACTATCGTATCGCCTCGAGAGGCATTATCGAGAACAGCTTGTAGGTCTAGCTGAGAATTAATCCTTATCTCTTGAGCATAGGCTGAAGAGGATAAAAGAGATGCCACCACTATCAGACAGGTACAGAGGCACAGCATAAGGATATACGCACTGTGCTTCTGTTTGTTCTGCTGTGTTTCCAGCAGTATTCGAGATGGTTGTGACATCTTGTACTTCTTTTTCGCCTTTAGCAGTTAGCTAAAGCTTAAAGGGTTTAAGCTTCGACTAACATTCGGCCACGCATTTCCATATGCAGTGCATGGCAGAACCAGTGACAGTAGAACCATTGTACGCCAACCTTGTCGGCGGTAAAGGTCACTGACTGGGTTTGCTGAGGGCCAATTTCCATACTGACGCCATGGTTGACCATACAGAAACCATGAGTTACGTCTTCTACCATATCAAGGTTAGTGATCACCATGGTGACTTCATCGCCTTGCTTAACGGTAAATTTGTTCAGGCCAAAGTTTGGTGCAACCGAGGTCATATAAACCGTCACTTTGTTACCCTTGCGAATAATCTTGTTGTCCATTTCAAGATTTACACCATCTTTCTTTGCTTGAGCAACGGTTTCAGCGAAGAAGGGGTCATCACGCTTCCAGATTTTGCTTGGCTTCACTTTGCTTCGATGAACGATCATACAATCGTGAGGCTCAGCAAAGGTCGGGCCGTCGTGAATCAGCTTCATTTCATCGCCGGAGATATCGATTAACTGATCATTTTCGGCACGAAGTGGGCCCGTCGGTAAGAATCGGTCTTTAGAGAACTTACAGAGACAGACTAGGTATTTGCCATCAGCATCACGGGTTTCACCCATGGTGGTGTGAAGGTGACCTGGCTGATAATGAACATCCAGCTTTTGGCGAATGTAATTAACTTTCTTGTCTTGATAAGCTTTGATCGCATCTTCCACGTTCCACTTAACCACCTGACTATCGATAAAGACGGTTGTATAAGCATTACCGCGTCCGTCAAAGGCTGTATGAAGCGGCCCTAAGCCCAGCTCTGGCTCTGCAACGATGGTATCGCGAGGTTTGATCTTATCATCAAATAGTGAAGCCAGCTTCTTGATCGCAATCACTGAAACGGTTGGTGAAAGCTTACCGTTAGCCACAAAGTATTCACCGTTTGGTGAAGTGTTCAAGCCATGAGGACTCTTGGGTACCGGAATATAGCGAGTATATTTGGAACCTTTACGGCCATTGATTACAGGTACTTTGGAATCGCCGATTGTCTTGAAGTCACCGTTCTGAACCGCTTTCTCAAGCGCTGGAATATCAAATACAACAACATGGTCACGCTCAGCTGAAATCATTTCAGGTAGCGTTACGCCGTTTTCAGAGTTATAGCAGGTTGATGCAGCGAAACGACCGTCGTAGTCGGCATCGGTATTATCAAGGTTGCCATCAACAATGACCTGGAAAGCCATTTCCATCTTCTCAGCGTCAATGACGTTGAACATGGAGAAATATTTACTAGGGTCATCCAAATCACGTCCGTCATTCGGTAATGGAATTTCATATTCACCGTTACAGAATATATATTTGGTATGAGGTACTTTCTGAACCCTTAAACCATGGATCGCCTGTACATTTGGAACGTCGATCATCTTATCGGCTTTCATAATGTCGCAGCGGATACGTGCTACACGAGTATTTGCTTTATCGTTGATGAAAACATACTTACCGTCATAGCGGCCATCTTGCATACTCATATGAGGGTGATGTGCATCACCGTTAAAGTACTTGGCAGATTCACCCATGACTGCTTTACTTTCGTTGGTCTGACCCCAGCCAGTCGCGCTTTCATGGTTGAATACCGGAATACGCATTAGCTCACGCATTGAAGGTAGGCCAAGTATGCGAACTTCACCTGAGTGACCTCCACTCCAAAAGCCGTAATATTCGTCGAGCTCACCTGGCCCTACATGGGCGCTAGCAGCCATTTTCTCGGCCGTTTTTGCCTGAGCAAGTTCTGAAAACATGGATGCGGTAAGTGTTGACGCAGCAACACCTGCACCACCGACTAAAGTGGTTGCACCAATAAATTTACGACGGCTCATGCCTTCTTTTTCAGGACTATCATCGACGTGGCGGTCGACAGGGTTTTCCTTATTTATGTCGGTCATAATGATCTCCAAGTTGTTCCTGGTTGTGATAGAGAACTTCTTACTTCGTTGTTTGTACTGCTAATTCTTTAATTGCTTTTATTGTGTGTTTTTCTTTTGTATTCGAATCTTATGAGCCTCCTTGGTTGACAATACGAACCGGCTCGACAGGCGCTTCTTTCGTTGCTTTGCGGTATTTTTTGGCAAGTGGTGGGCATTTCTCTTTACTGTGATAAGTCATCTGACAATCGAGGCAGTAGTGGCATTCGCGCATATTAATCTCACCAGTAGGAGCAATCGCTCCGATCTCACACTCTTGGGCACAAAGCTGGCAGGGCTTGCCGCATTCTTTTCGGCGTTTTAGCCAGTCGAAGAGGCGAGCGAAAGAAGGAATAGCAATGGCTGCACCCATTGGGCAGACGTAGCGGCAATAGAACTTACGATTAAATATTGACGTAACCAGAAGCCCGGCCGCGTAAAGAATGAAGGGCCAATCGCGATCGAAGCGCAGCAGGAAAGTTGTTTTGAAAGGCTCCACTTCGGCATAGGTTTCTGCGACAGCCAGGGACTCCAGTGATAAGCCAAACAAAGCTAGCAAAATTAGGTATTTAATCGCCCATAAACGCTCATGAATAACAAAAGGAATATGTAGCTGAGGAATGCGTAGCTTCATCGCGATTTCGCCTATCAGCTCTTGCAAGGCACCGAAGGGGCACAACCAGCCGCAGTAAACACCTCGGCCCCACATTAAGACTGTGGCAGCGACAAAAACCCAAAGTACAAAAATAATCGGGTCGAGGAGGAAGGTTTCCCAGTTGAAGTCGTTCATCAGCGATTGAACGAAGGTAAGTACATTGACAACGGACAGCTGTCCCTTACAGTACCAGCCAATAAACCCTACTGTATAAAGAAGGAAGCCAATTCTGAAATAGTGCATAAAGCGAGGGAACTTAACTAACCAATCTTGTATGAATAATACAAGGGTGAGAACCAACATGCTGAAGACCAGCAGTTTCGTTGCCGTACTCTTATCTTCCCAAACCTGTTCCCATAGCGCTTTTTCTTCTTAGATTTCTGGCGGTTCAGGCCTAATTAAAAACTCTTCGAGTGCGGCATACTCTGGTTTAAAACTGGTAAAGACGCCTTCAATAGGGCCTGTCTGGCGGCGAATAAGTAGCTCGACTTGCCAGGGTTGTCCGGGGTCAAACTTATGATGCTCGCTGACAATGAACAGCGACATTTCTTTAAAGTGCGGCGTACCCGCAGCATATAGGTCGTTAATTCGGTATTGTTCGGTATCCCTGAAGCTGAACTCATTTTTACCTTGGTGAATGACGATTCGGTCAAATATTCCTCCGCGAACATAGCCAGAGCCTTTAAAGGAATAGCCGTTTCCGAGTAAACCTATTACATGCTCGCCGGGCTTTAGTTGCTCCATCATCCATTCATATTCACCGTCACCTAAGAGTGAACGGCCGACTGTCGGGATATTCAATTGCGTATAATATAGATCGACAAAAGTGTCTTCTTTTTCTTCAAGCGGGGCTGCCTGGTCCGCAGCTTCAGTTGCCATGAAAGCATCATCGACTTTGGAATTGTTCAAATGGAAACGTCGGATCGCACCGTTGCCTGTCAGGGTCTGCCAGTCGGAAGGCTGGTAGACTTCTTGATTAATCGTGGCCGCAGCCTGTGAGGCAAATTCAGAGGCTTCGATGATGCCATGCGCGATCGCCACTTCGTTGGCGGCGCGAATAATCCCCATGTTCATCACCATCACAGTGACGGTTGCACCGGATACGCCATCGAGATACTCGGTGTTCTCTTCTGTTCCCGTGCCGACTTTTACCTTGGTGTTAACTTTTAGCCCTTGGTATTGGTCCGTAAAGTCACATAAATCTTGCTCTGGAATTCCTACCAGCAAGATAGGTTCATGATGTTCCAGAACATTGGCAGAAATGATTGTTCCTTGAGTATCCAACGTCACAAGTGTATTGACGGGTTCACCGGAGTAGGCAGGAATACGCGCGACATCATCTGTTTCAAAGGCGTAGCCAATGACTTGCTCGTCTTGGAAAATCGTTTTGATTTGAGGGTCGCCAGTTTTTTCAGAAATCGAGCTGGCATTCGGGAAAGCCTCTTGGATAAAGGGAAGAGGGGCTTTAATTGGCGTGATATCAAGCCCGGCAGAAAAAGCAGGGCTGCCGATAAGGCAGATAAATAGACAGGAAACTAATAGATACAAATTCCTAAGGGAAAAGCTTGTTCCATCAAAAGGGTATTTCATCTCGTCTGTAGATCCAATATTTAATGTAAGCCATTGACGTTGCGAACATTAATACAGTGATCTGTAGCGAAGAGAAACGAAGAAAAGCAGGGCAGTTGACCCTAATCAACTTTATACCCCCAAGGTGATAGGAGTGTATAAGGTGATAATAGATTGAGTAAGGGAGCGAGGTTAAATATAAGGTCCAGACAAATGAACGGAATAGATAACTAACTTAGCGATTAACTGCGATCACCGACATTCGGCCCTTCCCATAACCATCTATACAGAGCTCAAAATCCATGCGCTGGTTACCGCCTTTTCGACTTAACGCATCTAGTTTATCGAATGGTTTGGCGATCAGGTGGAAGTTTTCCAGCTTTAGGTCCGTGCCACTTTTTTGGTCGAAGAATAGAACCGAAATTACCTTGAGTACCATGCCGCAGTTTTCGAGAAGCTGCTTTGGGATTGCCTTTTTCTGTATTGAGTCAAGCGCATCTTCAACCGGCAGGTTATGCAGAGCGGAACCCAAAAAACAGCTTGCTTCAAGATCGAGTACGCAGATACTACGAATAGACGAGGTGCCTGATATCGCGTAAATACCTGTAATGAAGGGAAGGTGCTCGTAATTGAGTGGCTCGGTTGTTTTTTCGGTGAGTTTAACCGAAGAGCTGGTGACCGCATTAATGGCTTTATCGAATGCGGCTGCCGTAGGTAGTGTGATGCCTTTGTCGCAAGTTACGGCTGTATCTTGCTTTAAAGCATCCTCACCTTCTATTGCGCCTTGGAGGATAGGCAGAACTGCTTTATGCAAATCTTCATCGGTAAAGGGCTTGTTTACAATGAAACATGCACCCATTTCTTTCGCTTCTTTTAAACGGCTCTCAGAGGTTTCTGAGGTGACAAACCCGATGTTGCTGGGTAGTTCCAATTTATTCAATAATTGCAGCAGCTGAATTCCTGTCATTTCCGGCATATGCCAGTCACATAGAATTAGGTCAGGCGTCCAGTCTTTGGCTATATTAAGCGCATCTTTTCCGTTATTTGCCGTCTTGTATTCATTGTCGCTATAACCCAGCTGTTCTAGGCCACGTTTAACAATAACTTGCATGGCACGGCTATCGTCTACGATAAGAAATTTCATTGCGGATAAGACCCTTTGTATATAGCAAGTGTTTGAATTGCTTTATTAATTATTTGAAGCGATAGTTTATTCATTGCGCTAACTTTGTCCAATAAATACGCCGGCATATATGGTTGTTCCGTCTTCATCCTGCGTAAAGACTTCCCAATCCGGCTCAATATCCTGCATTAGCGTTTGCGCTTGTTCCTTCGTAAGCTGGATCGGCACATCTAAGTGTGTATCTTCGCTTATTTCGAGTTGTACTTGGCCTGCCAGGATATTTCCTAATTCACAGAGCGCGTCATTTGCGTCGTTTTTGCTGAGCTCTTCTTCCGGTAGCTGAAATAATAGAGAGGCGGCCCTGTAGCTAAGTTTTGTTGGCATTGCTAAAACCATTAAAAAATTGTTTTGGCCAACGATAGGTATTTCTACAAAGCACTCTAAAATGCATTCTTGTTGATGAGGCTGGGGCTCAATATATTTGAGCTCGGCACCAAATAGCTTAGTCCACACACCTGATAGCAAGCTATAAAAAGTTTGCTTGTTCATTCTGTCAGCATCCTGTTTTTTAAACGCATTGCTTCACGTGCATAGTGGAATCTCTTAACGAAAGAAGGAAATCGGCTACCTTCCAGTATAGAAAAGAATTTTATTTTTGCTCTGAATAATTGTCGGTGATAACAAAATATTACAGAACATGGATGTTATGACGTAAAAAACTGTATTATTCACAACAGAAAAATGAACAAAATAAGACTATATTTACGATTAGAATAAATTTACGTTTAATTTAGGCAATTTTTGTTGAAAGATTGCGTATCAAGGATGGCCCAAGAAGAGACATTATGCCGACAGATACAAATTACATCATTATTCAGCTGCTAATCGGCACCTTTGCTTGTTTGTGCATTAGCGTCGCTTACATTATGTTTTTGAAGCATAAGCTGACAAAGCTTAAGCCGGGGAAACATCATACTTTTGAATATGCCTACGATGGAAAAACGGTAGGCAAGACTGCGCCTGATTCAGAAGGTGAGGAAGAGTCTGTCGAAGATGGAATGAACAAACTGGATGAATTGTCCGGCCAGCAATTAAGTTTGAGCTCGCAACTTAAAGATATGACATCTGAGAATGACCGGCAAGCCTTTAGTGATTCTGAGCGGCAGCGTTTGCTTGAACATATTGAGGCACTCGAAGCCTCCTTGAAAGAATCAGGAAAGCGGATTACCTCAATGAATGTTCAATATCAGCAAGCTAGCCGAGACATTGAAAAAGAGGCTAATAAAGTTTCAAGCCTAAAGAGGGTTGTTGATGCTGTTGATACAAGCAATGAGAGAGAAGAATCGTTAATCGAAAAAACACAGCAGCTTTCGGAACAACTGGACGAGAAAGTGAAGGAGATTAAGAAATTACGAATTAATTCATCACTTATGACCAAAGAGCTTGATGATCTCAAGGCGGACAACAGTGAAGCCTACCTATTAAAGCAGTCGCTTGAAGAGGCACAGCAAAAACTGAAACGTTCTGAAGCTGAGCGCGAAACCCTCGAAAGCAACTATGTCGACCTCGCAGAAAACAGTCAGTCCCCTAAAGAATTGCAAGACGAGCTGAACCGCTTGAAAAAAGAGTATGAAATGCTTGAGCAGCGTTTCATTAGTTATGGCAACTCGGGTGCTGCCTAGCGTACCCTTTTTCTACTAAGTGAATATCACTTGCGTGCCTTGCTCAGGCTGGTAGTCTAGCGCCTTCAAATTACTTTAAGGAAGATGGCCACATGATGAGCTACCTTCAGTCTATCAATCAAGACCTACAAAATCGCATGCGTGACTGGGCAAACAAACCTCAGTCAGACGCTTCAGGCTTTGTCTCCAAAGTTCAAAGCACCGCAATGACGGCTCTGTTGACCAAGTTTGTTGGTCAGGCGATTCCTTTTGCGACGCGAAATGGTTTTAAAGTACTTGAGGTAAAGCGCGGCTTTTTGAAAGCAGGTATTCCCCTTAAGCCAAACAAGAATCACTTTAATGCCATGTACGCAGGCGCGCTATTTACCGTCGCCGAAATTCCTGGGGGCATTATTTCAATGCTGAGCTTTGATGAGCGTTTTTATCCTGTCTTAGTCGACTTAAAGATGGAATTCATCAAGGTTGCCAAAACTGATGTCACGGTTGAGTTTGGTTTATCTGACCAAGAACTAGCCCGCCTGGAAGAAGAAACCTTGGCAGAAGGCAAGAGTAGCTTTGTCCTGGAAGGTGAGGTTAAAGACGCTGAAGGTACGATAGTGGCGAAAAGCTACGCGAATTATCAGGTAAGAATGCGCTAAGTAATATTTGGGTCAGAGTTCAGTTGGCTTTTTTGACTCTGACCCGAATGGCACTTACTTAAGCTTGATTTCGCCCCGAAACTCATCATTCCCGCGCACAAGGTGAATTGCGCAGCAAGAGAGGGCCGCCTGGGCGGGGCGGGAATCCATTGTTTTTCAGCCGTTTGGCTGACCTAGAGAGTTAAAAAAGACTAGAAATCTTTAGGTTAGCGATAGTCATGGTCCTTCAATTTCATTGAGTTAGCCTCAAAACAATGGATTCCCTTGTTCAAGGGAATGACGCCATTTTCTCCTTAAGTAAGTGCCATTCGACTCTGAACCTCTTTATTTTTACCTCGTTTATTTCTTATATAGCCAGCCTTTTCTTACCAAATGCTTTTCGCCTTCTACGGCGAAGAAAACTACTAAAGCTAGTCCACAGCAGATCAATAACTCCGTCATGGGGAGTGCCTGAGTTTTAAACCATTCGTTACCTAGTGGCGTGTAAATAACAAGTAATTGCAGTGCGAGAGTACTGATCAATGCCGCAATTAAGGCCTTATTGGTAAAGAACCCGATAGAAAACAGAGACAAGGTTTCTGAACGAATTGCCATGACATGCATGAGCTGGGATAAAGTCAGCGTGGTAAATACCATTGATTGCCAGTAGTCGGGGCTGTACTCTAGGGCCCAATATTGGGCGAAGAGAGATAGTGCACCGATTAAAAAACCTATAAATACAATGTGTTGCCACATACCGTGAGAAAAAATACTTTCATTTGGTGGGCGTGGCGCTCTGGCCATGACACCTTTTTCTTTTGGCTCGACAGATAGGGCCAATCCAGGTAAACCATCGGTAACCAAGTTTATCCAAAGAATGTGGATAGGCAGCAGGGGAATAGGCATACCCAAAAAAGGTGCGAGCAGTAATACCCAAATTTCACCTGAGTTACTGGTCATCGTATATTTTATGAATTTTCGAATATTATCGAAGATTCGTCTACCCTGTTCGACTGCTTTGACGATGGTGGCGAAGTTGTCGTCGAGTAGCACCATATCAGAAGCTTCACGAGCTACGTCAGTGCCATTCTTCCCCATAGCGACACCTATGTGGGCATTTTTGAGTGCTGGGGCATCGTTCACTCCGTCTCCAGTCATTGCGCAATATTCGCCATTGCTTTGAATTGCATTTACCAGTCGGACTTTCTGCTCTGGTGAGACTCGCGCATAAACTTGCGTTGACTGAACAGTTTGTTGGAGTTCAATATCATCAATCGATGCCATATCAGCCCCGGTAATGACACTGGGGTGATGTTCACTGCTATTCGCTGACTCGTTAGCTGGAACCAGATCGAGTTGTTTCGCAATTGCCAAAGCTGTTGCAGGATGATCCCCGGTAATCATTATCGGTGTGATACCAGCTGTTTTACATTGTTGAACGGCCTCTTTGGCTTCTTCTCGGGGAGGGTCGATCAATGCGGCTAAGCCTAGGAAAGTCATCTGTGACTCAAGCGTTTCCTGATCGAAAGTGTCGCCGTCATTTAAGTTCTTCATAGCGAAAGCGAGTACTCGGTAGCCTTGTGTCGCAAGGTCTTCTGCAATATCTAGCCAGAGATCACGATCAAACTGCTGCACTTCTGCGGCTTGGGTAAAAGCTTGGCTACAGCAGGAAAGTACTGCTTCAGGTGCCCCTTTCGTATAAGAAATTAAGGGTGTGTGGGGTTCACCCATTAGCTTGTGTACAGTAGTCATACGCTTTCGGTTAGAGTCAAAGGCACACTCGGCAACGCGCGGAAGCGATTTCTCAAGTTCTGTTTTTAGGAAGCCAGCTTGGGCTGCGCAGTTGAACAAGGCTAGCTCTGTCGGTTCGCCACTAGACTGCTCTATCTCGCGACTAACCCTGACATCATTGTTGAGCGAGAGCACATGTGCAAGGTGCGAGCTTTGAGCCAAACTGTTCAGGGCGTAAGGTTTGCTTTCAGGTGTAATTAGCTTGTCTACGTGCATTTTGTTCTGAGTGAGAGTGCCGGTTTTATCAGAGCAGATGTAGCTAACCGAGCCTAAGGTCTCGACAGAAGGTAGGTTACGCATCAAGGCATTAATCTTGATCATTTTTGCTGCCCCTAAGGCTAAGGCAATACTTACAACAGCAGGTAGGGCTTCGGGAATGGCTGCCACAGCTAGGCTAATACCGGTTAGCAGCATTAATAACCAGGGTTCACCCCGAATAAGGCCAAGGACAATCACAACCAGGCATATAAACACAATACTGATAGCGAGACGCTTACTGAATAGGGCTAGCCTATTCTGGAGTGGCGTATGGCTCTGTTTAGCGCTTTTTAGCAATGAGGCTATTTTCCCCAGCTCGGTTTCCATGCCTGTGGCAGTGACAATGCATTGAGCTGAGCCCCTGTTGATCTGAGTGCCTTTGAATAGCATATTGCTGCGCTCAGCGAGCAAGGTATCTTCGTGTTCAAGTGCTTCGACACGTTTATCAACACCAAGAGATTCACCTGTCAGTGATGATTCATCACACTCAATATCCTTGCCCTCGACAAGGCGAACATCGGCAGGCACTACGTTGCCGGCCTCCAGGCTAATAATATCGCCAGGGACGAGTTGCGTGCTGGAAATAGTCTGCCATTTGCTATCGCGTAAAGTCAGCGTCTCGAGTGTCGCCATGGCTCTAAGAGAAGCCATCGCTTTTTCAGCCCGGAATTCTTGAAAAGCGCCCAATATTGCATTGAGGCCAATAATACAAAGGATAATAAGTGTATCCACGGCTTCACCGACTAGACCGGAAATCGCCGCCGCGCAGAGTAGCACCATAATCATTACATCCTGAAACTGAGCCATGATCACCTTCCACCAAGGGCGGGTGTTGGCCTGTTCCAGAATATTTTCTCCCTGTGTAGTTAAACGTTCCTGCGCTTCTTGTTTACTTAGGCCCTTTTCTATTATTGAATTCAGAGCTTCTGCGCATTCTTCAGTATTTAAGGTGTGCCACTTTGTTGACATAGATTCTAATCCTGTGGTCAGATTCTTTCTTCATAAGAATGATCTAATCATAAAATGATTTCTAGTGAATGACGATATTCAGTATTCACCAATCTTGATGCGGGTCACTTAAGAGCTCGAATCTAAAAGCTCTTTTTATAATTCAAGCCAGCCTTCGAGGCTTTGTCGTAAAAAGGGGAAGTGCTTGCGAAAGCGATTAAAGGTTTTGGGGCTTGGTGCCCTGTGTTTGTCGTCTGTGACCTTGCTGAGTGCTTGTTCTTCAGTTAGTTATTATTCACATTTGTTAAATGGCCAAACCTCTCTTTTGTGGAATCGAGAGCCTGTTGAGACACTGCTAGCGGATGATGAAACCTCTGAGGAGCTTCGAAAGCGTCTGATTTTATCTCAAGCGCTTAGAGATTTTGCCAGCAAGGAACTCAATCTACCAGTCGATGACGCATATACCAGTTATACAGACTTAGGCCGACGCTATGCGGTTTGGAATGTCTATGCTGCGTCTGAACTGTCTTTGGATGCTTATACTTGGTGCTACCCAATACTTGGGTGTTTGGCCTATAGAGGCTATTACGATCAATCTATGGCCAAAGCTGAAGCCTTGAGACTTGAAAAACAAGGCTTTGAAACTCGAGTGGGGGGCGTGCGGGCTTATTCTACCTTAGGTTTTTTTGACGACCCATTGTTAAGTAGTTTCATATTTACGGATGAAGTATATCTGGTCGAGTTGTTGATACATGAGATTTCTCATCGCAAGCTCTATATAAAAAATGATACTAAATTTAACGAAAACTTCGCTACGGCTGTTGGTACGATTGGCGCTGAGCTTTGGTATAAGAACCAAAGTCAAACACATAAATATCAAGAATATCAGCAAGCAAAAGC
>NZ_LWGJ01000126.1:0-1577 GCF_001635845.1 Oleiphilus sp. HI0132
TATCCTTGATTATTCCTGAAGAAGAAGGCCTGTTATTGGTTGCAAGTGAAAATGGTTACGGTAAGCGTACTCGCATGGATGAATTCTCAGTAATCGGGCGTGGTGGTCAAGGCGTGATTGCAATGCAATGCTCCGAGCGAAATGGTTTGTTGGTGTCTGCGGTTCAAGTTAAGGAAGGTGATGAGCTGATGCTTATTTCCGATAAAGGCACTTTGGTTAGAACTCGTACAGAAGAAGTTTCGATCCTCGGTCGAAATACTCAGGGTGTAAGGCTGATCAAGCTATCTCAAGAGAATGAGCATTTAGTTGGTGTGGAGCGTGTTGATGAGTCTAGTCTTGATGAACAAGAAATAGAAGAGGGAACTGATACTGTTGAGGCAGGCGCTTCGAGTGAATCAGATGAATCTTCAGATCAATCACCTGAGGCCTAACTGGAAATATAATGGTAGATGAAGCAACAGAGCTCGCAAAGCTACGGGCTCAGATTGATGAGATTGATCAAAATATTCAGTCTTTGATCAACCAGCGCGCAGCTTGTGCTCAGCGTGTTGCTGAGGTGAAGCAGGCTGCTGCCGGTAATGAGCTTGTGCAGTATTATCGCCCTGAGCGAGAGGCTCAGGTCCTGCGGGCCGTAATGGAACGCAATACGGGGCCTATGCCAGATGAAGATGTTGCTAAGCTCTTCAGAGAGATAATGTCCTGTTGTCTAGCCCTTGAAAAACCAATGAAGGTAGCTTTTTTAGGGCCGGAAGGTACTTATACGCATGCAGCGGCCCTAAAACATTTTGGACACTTTGTTCATGCTCAGCCTATGAGTGCAATTGATGAAGTGTTTCGAGAGGTGGAGTCTGGCCAGGCAAACTATGGCGTTGTACCAGTTGAGAACTCAACGGAAGGCGTTGTTAATCATACTTTGGATAGTTTCGTAAATTCACCTTTATTCATTGCTGGTGAAGTGAAGTTAAGAATTCATCACCACTTGCTATCGAATGATGAAATCAAACCCTCTGATATCAAACGAGTCTATTCCCATCAGCAATCTTTGGCGCAGTGCCGGAAATGGTTGGATGCGAATTGCCCTCAAGTTGAGCGTGTTGCTGTTAGTAGTAATGCCGAGGCTGCAAAGCTCAGCATGAAAGAAGAAGGGGCTGTTGCGATCGCTGGTGACATGGCAGCCGAGCAGTATAGCTTACTCAAACTTGTCGAGAATATTGAAGATCAGCCTGATAATACGACCCGCTTCTTGATTATCGGTAGCGATGTTGTTCCTGCTAGCGGTCAAGATAAGACCTCTATTATGGTGTCGGCCAAGAACAAACCAGGGGCACTATATCACGTCCTTGAGCCTTTCCATCAAAATGATATTAGCCTTACCCGCCTGGAAACTCGGCCTTCGAATTCCGGTACTTGGGCCTATGTGTTCTTTATTGATTTCGAAGGTCATATCGATGACGAAGGCGTGCAGAAAGTTGTTCAGCAGGTTTCTCCTGATGCGGTAGAAATTAAACATCTCGGTTCTTACCCGGTGGGTGTGCTCTAGTGAAAAAATCTGACCAGCTTTCAGGTTTGGCTGTAGC
>NZ_LWGJ01000127.1:0-834 GCF_001635845.1 Oleiphilus sp. HI0132
CTGGTAAGGTAACTTCTTCGTCTCTCGCTAGCGTTGCCAATAAAGGGATATCTGAAGGAAGCGCATCTCTTATCAACTCTTCGTGCCGCGCTGTACTGCAATGGTTCGCGATAATGCCAGCCACATGAATGTCTGAACGATAGCGCGCTAAACCCGTAGCGATGGCACCCGCCGTTTGTGCCATGCCTTTCACGTTCAACACGATAACCACCGGTATATTGAAACGCGCAGCTAGATCAGCACTTGATGGCTCGCCATCAAACATGCCCATTGCGCCTTCGATAATAATGAGATCTGAAACCTCGGCCGCCTCATACAGTTTTTGCTGGCAATAAGCTTCACCTGCCATCCACATGTCTAGCGGCTCAACATCCTTACCAGAAGCTTGCGCCAGAATTTGAGGGTCTAGGTAATCAGGGCCGGTCTTAAATACCCGTACGTTTTTGCCTTTGTTTCGATACGACCGCGCAATCGCAGCCGTTACTGTTGTCTTTCCTTCACCAGAGCTTGGCGCGACAATGAACATAGCTGGGCATGAAGCCGTAGGGAGTTTAGAAGGCGATTGAACACTCATTAGAACTCGATCCCGGCTTGCGCTTTTACACCAAGACGAAAGGCATGACGCTCATCCTGAATATGGCTGATCGTATCGGCGATGTCTTCCAAGGCTTCGGGCATCTTTCGCCCCGTAATCATGACATGCTGATGTTTAGGTCTATTTTTTAGAGCTTCTAGAACCGGTTCCAATTCAAGGTATTTGTATTTAAACATGTAGCTCATTTCGTCAAAAATCAGAATATCGTACTGGGGGTCGGTTAGCAGCGATTTAGCGAG
>NZ_LWGJ01000128.1:0-747 GCF_001635845.1 Oleiphilus sp. HI0132
AAAAAGCCTGCCTCCAAGCACTACCCATACAAAGTACTGCAGGAACATTATCAAACAATCTCTGAACTGCTAGAAAAAAAAGATTATTTGAAGCTGATTCCCTATATTCAGGAAAGCCTGTATCGAACCACCGCGGAACTCAGTAAGCCTAAGCTCTATCAACCCGCCTACACAGGAACCAAGACCCTCGTTAGCAATTACTTAAAGTTGATCGATAAAGCGTTAAAGATACTCTGCGAATCTGAGATCGATAACATCTCGACAAAAGACAAACTTGCCCAATTCAAACAGGCCGAGCATAACTTTGGTCGCCCAGCCTTAATGTTAAGTGGCGGTGGTACCTTCGGTATTTACCATATAGGCGTGGTCGCAACGCTTATCAAACATCAGCTCCTCCCCTCCATCATATCTGGTAGCAGTATGGGAGCAATCACGGCAGGCATGCTAGCGACCCACACAGATAAGGAAGTACTTACTCTTCTAGGTAAGCCCGAGGAAAGTAACTACAGCCCTTTGAAGCGTTTACCGCTTAAAGGTATTTGGCAACAGCAATCATTACTCGACCCAGAGCAACTGCGCAGCTGCGTTGAACACAACGTCGGATTAATGACTTTTGAAGAAGCCTTTAAAAAAACCGGCCGAAACGTAAGCATTACAATTTCACCTGCCCGAACAGGCCAAAAGCCAAGAATTCTGAACTACCAAACTGCACCAAGTGTTTTTGTCGCATCCGCAGCGCAAGCATCT
>NZ_LWGJ01000129.1:0-1188 GCF_001635845.1 Oleiphilus sp. HI0132
CAAAGTTCCGCGGTCTGCCCATTGAATGTCATCAATAAAGATAACCCAGGGCTTATCTTCTGTAATGGTTTTAATGAAAGCCTGAAAAACTAGCACGAAACGAGCAAGCGTCTCTTGTGCACCAAGAAGCAAAGGTGCCTCGTGTTTGCCGAAAAGCAGTTCCAATTCCGGAAGGAATTCAATTAACACTCTGACGTTATTACCCAAAGCTTCACCTAAGCGTTTACGCAGTGAAAGCAGCTGATCTTCAGGTAACCTTAGTTCTTGTTTTAGCCAGTTTGTCAGAGCTGCCTTAATCGCAGAGTATGGTGTATTTTGTTGGAATTGATCGAACTTACCGCTTATAAAGACGCCATTGCTCGCTGCGATGGGTTTGTACACTTCGTGAATCAATGCTGACTTGCCGATCCCTGAGTAACCGCAAACTGTCAGTAATTGGGGCCGACCTTGTTTCGCTTTATCAAAGCTTTCAAGCAAAAGGCCAAGCTCTTCATTTCGGCCACATAAGGTCTGAGGTATGCAAAAGCGACTAGATACATCGTTAGTCGCAGCAAAAAATCATTTACCGTGCCATCTTTAACAATTGAACGCTGACAATGCAGCAAATCATGCTTTAGACCGAATGCGCTCTGGTATCTATCTTCAGCATTTTTCATCATCATTTTATCAATAATTGATGAAATAGCTGCTGGTAAAGCTGGCCTTTTAGTCGAAGCGCTCTGCTGTTGAGTCGCCATGTGGGCATACACTATACCCAGAGCATCATCAGCTTCGAATGGTAAGTCTCCCGTCAGAAGTTTATAGAAAGTTACGCCCAGAGTGTAAATATCACTTCGGTAGTCTATAGCACGGTTCATTCGCCCTGTTTGCTCGGGAGAAATATAACTTAAAATACCTTCAAGCTTATCAGGCTCGATAATGGCTGGCTGTTCGCGCGTTAATAATGAGGCCAGACCGAAATCGATAATTTGTACTCTTCCGGTATCCGGATTCAGAACGATATTTCCGGGATGCAAGTCTTTATGAATTACTTGAGCATGGTGAATCGCATCCAAGGCATCAGCGAGTTGAATAGCAATATCAAGGAATAGAGGAACAGGCAATTGATGGGAGTCTTGACTTTCAGCATAACGTTTTAAGTCCATGCCCGAATATCTTCCATCACCATACAAGGCGATAAAGAATCAT
>NZ_LWGJ01000130.1:0-724 GCF_001635845.1 Oleiphilus sp. HI0132
ATGTAGTTTTGCAGCATTCAGATATAAACCTTCACTTTTCAATCCGTATTCAATTGCACTCAAATAAACTGATTGTGCTTCTTCAAAACGTAATAGTTGGTACAACAAATTACCTAATTGCATGCGATAACTTAAATTTTCAGGTTTCTTCCCAACACATGCTTTCAGACATTCAACCGCACGTTCAAATTCCTTAGCCTTTACCAAGACCTCGGCATATTTTCCTGATAATTCAATATCATCTTGTACTGAAAGATAAGCTTCGAAAACCTTTGCTGACTCAACAATCATTCCCATATCAGCATAAAGACCCGCTAGTTCCAAGACAAAAGTCCTATTGAGGGGCTCGGCTTGGTACACATGCAGCAGGTGTTGTTTCGCTGCTTGATTATCATTTTGTTGGCGAGCAATCGTCCCTAAAGAATAGTGAGCATCACAGTTCTGCGGATCGATCGAAAGAATCTTATTATAGCAACGACGAGCTCGAGAGAGTCTTTCAGACTGTATATACTCGTTAGCCTGCTGCATTAAGGTTTGTATTTCCGACTCGCTCATATTCCTGCCTTTCGATTTCTTATTAAAATGTAATCCCGAGATGTATTCCAACGCAGCGAGAAGACTCGCGTTAGTTTAACGTGGCATAACCTCAACGATCTGAACCATATCATCCTCTTTAGTTCGGGATGAAGAAATAGATTGCTCTAAATCAAACTCATACTCTTTA
>NZ_LWGJ01000131.1:0-782 GCF_001635845.1 Oleiphilus sp. HI0132
GTTGAAATTTTGCGAGCGCTTCACCCATTGCCTTGTGAACGGCATTGATGCCCTGAAGAGGGCGCAGCATGACTTTGAATTCAGTTATTTGATCATCTTCGTTCCAGGTGATCATGTCGACACCATTGACGGTTTTGCCGTCAATAAGGGTTTCGAATTCGAGCACGGCAAAATGGTCGTTGTAAACTTCTTGAATATATTTGAAGTGTTCATTCGCAATCGTTTGCATTGCGCCCATTAGGTATAGTTTTGTAATGGCTTTGCCTCTTTGCGGAGTATGAACTACCGGAGAAAACATCGTGGCGTTATCAGCCAATAAATTGTCTAGAGCATTGATATCTCGTGTTTTCACAACAGTATGCCAGTTCTGAATAACTTTAGGAGCCATGATCTTTACCGTAATTATTGATAGTCAAAAAGGTGTTCTGAAGCGCTAATGTATCAAAGAAAATGGGACTAATGCGAATCTAATAACGGAAAACGGTAAAGACTAAATGTTTACTCCTGAAGCAGCATGTTGACTTCTTTCTCGAGGTAACGAATAAACCCCGTGTTAAACCCCTGATGAGCAATGCGAATATAACCTTCTCGATCTATCAAAAATGATGTAGGCATGGTGAGTAGCTCGTAAGCCTGTTGGGATTTCCCACTTCGTTCTTCCAGTACCGGAAAATCCACTGGGTACTGTTCAAGAAAACGCATCGCTTCTTCAGTGGTGACGTCAACATTGACAGCAAGAATTTCAAAGTCTTTACCGTTTTGTTTACTGTGCAGGCGCTTGC
>NZ_LWGJ01000132.1:0-821 GCF_001635845.1 Oleiphilus sp. HI0132
TCAAAATAACCACTTAAAATATCGTACCGATGCGAGCCCGAAATATAGTATCCCGAATGTAAAAAATCGGCTCCGCACTGAGCAAAGTCGATATCTATATAATCGCCAGCTCCGTGAACGCGGCTGCCATTTCCATCTTGTAAAGAAGTAACGCTGTAGAATTCTACTAAGTACGATCCACCTCTATCACAAAGATCGCTTAAATCTGATGAACCGTTCGGATAGCTAGCCGTTGTTACCGAATTGCCAAGTTCTAGATCAACGTTCTCAAGCTTGTATCTCAGTTCGTTTAACCAGTACTCGTTTAGTTGATATACCTCTGAAATTACAGATTCAACATTCTGGTCATTAATTTCTCCTGTAGCGATTTTTGGAAAGTTGACCTTAGGCAGGTCGCTTTTGTTAATTTCTCCTCCTTCGTTTACGGGGTTTATTGGTTGCCCTGAATCGCCATCGCTTCCTGATCCGCAACCGGTCAAAATTGCTAGTATAGATGCGCCAAGTAGGTTTTTAGTTGTCATTAGGTTTGTCATGATCGTTGTATCCTTAAGTGTTGTTAGTGTTCGTTATTCAGTACTTTTTCTAGTTCGTCGTAAGCTTTCTTTGCTTCTTCTTTAGTCCACTTAGCTTCAGCGTCTCTAAAGCTCGATTTGATGAAGAGCTTCTTGTTCTTCTTGGCCAACTCTTCATCAATCCCCACCAGCACGTACTTCACCCCATTTGGGTCAGTAACCGAGGCATAAACACGGCTTCCCGATAGCGGCATCTTTAATTCACTTTGCCCTATTTCCTGTACATGTTTTTCTGCCCGCTCACTCAGA
>NZ_LWGJ01000133.1:0-978 GCF_001635845.1 Oleiphilus sp. HI0132
AGCGTTAGGCGTCAGTTTATTAACACGATTTGAAGAGCATGAATTCGAGAAAGTCACGCTTCCTTACGTTGATAGCATTGAAAAAGCCCTCGAAACGGTCGAGAAAATTAATGCTGCGGCGGAGTTAAATGGCGCGAAAGCTATTATTTTCGACACCATCGTTGATGATGGCATCAGAAAGATCATCAAAAAGAGTAATAGCTTGATGATTGATATTTTCGCCGCTTTTCTAGGGCCGCTGGAACAAGAGCTCGGCGTTCGCTCTTCTTATCAGGTAGGTAGAACACGCATTACTAAAAATACCCGCTATGACCAAAGAATAGAGGCTATTAACTACGCACTCGACAATGACGACGGTGCTCGCACCAAACTCTATGACCAAGCGGATGTGATATTGACCGGCGTATCGCGCAGTGGCAAAACCCCTACTTGTCTCTATCTTGCAATGCAGTACGGCATTAAGGCGGCCAACTATCCAATTACCGAAGAAGATATCGAAGACCAAAAGCTGCCCGCCTCTTTACGCCCCCATAGAAACAAGATTTTTGGCCTGACTATTGAGCCTGACAGGCTTGCCGCCATTCGCCATGAACGACGCGCTAACTCGCGTTACTCTTCAGCAAAGCAATGTAATTATGAAGTTGAAGAGGTTGAGCTAATGTATCGCAGAGAAAGGATTCCCTTTTTGAATACGACACATTACTCGGTTGAAGAAATTGCTACCCGCATCATGGTGCAATCGGGTATTGAGCGACGCTGCTAGCCATAACGCTAGCAGTACCTGTTTAGCACTTTTCTGCTTTTAGCGTTTAGAGTTCTTTAATCTCTAAACCCAGTCCTTCAAGCGCATCTCGCTGACTTTGCTGGCTAATCACCGCAACACTCGCTAAGTCTGGCTGCAGGTAAGTCTTGGCAACACGCTGCAGATCATCAATTGTGACCGACAAAACTTTCGCCCTAAATGCTTCGCGATGCTCC
>NZ_LWGJ01000134.1:0-1417 GCF_001635845.1 Oleiphilus sp. HI0132
GGGACGCTGGCGTATTCAGTGCATGGCCAATCCTGGACTACTCATGCGCGATATACGCCAAGGTAATGATCAAACGATTTTTGCGACGCATGCTGATCTAAACCGCCATAAATTCAAACCAGCCTTACGTCATTGTGCACAATGCAGTGCGCTTTTCTATCATAGCGATATCTATGATTATCCTTGGTTAACGAATTGCCCCATTCATGATACGACCTTAGGAAGTACTTGTTCGCGCTGCCACTCCCCATATCCCAAAACACGACAGGAAATTGCTACGCGCCATTGTCCTCAATGTGGTCGAGGTAGGGATGACCGCATTGAAAAAACACTCGCCTCAATCATCGAGGGCCAGGCATCCCTAGCAGAAAAAATTGACTCGACGGTTGGCTATTTGACTAACCTGATCACTAACATTGATGAAAAACTTCGCATGAAGCTTGGTGACGAGGACAGACTAATACAGAAATTGGGATTGTCGTTCCCATATCCATCACGATTTTCGCCGGAGCATCCGGATTTTTGGGCAATATGTTGCAAAGCAGGTTGGTGCAAGAAAAAGCAGCTAAGAGCAATTCATGGCGTTGAGGTGAGCAAAATTTCTAGCGTCACATTTTATCTTCAGTCGTATGATACAGAAGCACATCGTGACCGATATTTTGAGCAAATTCACGATTTAGAAACGTTAGTCTTAGAGTATGGTATGTCACGTCTGAAATTAATTAGCGGTTTGCTTAAACAGCATCGATTGCTTTCAATTCAATCCTATCGATATCTTTCGATCAACCATTTCCAGGCGTTATCGCCACCTTGCCCTATTTGTTTCGCACTGAGCGTATGGCTAATGCTTATGTTTACATTAACGTCTCACTTCCACAGTGCTAAGGTGCTGGAGAAAAGCTTAGAAGAGATGACCCCTCTGTTCCTTAAACAAACCGGATGGGCTGGTTGCTACACGCTTATACAACGACTCGTCAAAGCATTCACTATCGTTCCCTTATTTGAAAGTCATGCGCTCCGTCACTTTATTGTACCTCGTGCATTCGATGCTTTGCTCTATGCCCTGCTTCGATATGCTATTCATTTTCAACAAACTTTGAACACAAAGGATTTTGAGTACTCGCAGACCTACAGGCTAAAACACGGTGATGAATACGAGACCGAAGATCTAGTATCGATCGCCTCATTTTCTGGATCTGCAGACGAGTTATCATTCTGTTTATCCAAAGAAGATGTACTAAATAAGATCAAAGCATTAGATTGGCCGGCAATAGAAGCTTGCAAATGTGGTCTATTTCAACAAGAGTACCGTTCTTTAGCCCCTCCCATGTTGACAGTGTTTAATGATGTATTGGATCTAGATACGTGCCGTGAGGATAGTATAATAACTTATCTACATAAGTTTCGATCCCATATT
>NZ_LWGJ01000135.1:0-571 GCF_001635845.1 Oleiphilus sp. HI0132
ACTCCTGGTTAATAGCATATAAGGTAGCACACTCAAGTTCGAGCACAAGCGGCTCAATCTGATAATTTTACTCGCTAGCCTTATTTGTACACTATACTGTTGTAGCATCAAATGCAGTTTCAAATTTGTTAATTCTCAGGTCCGTTTTAAACGAGGTATGGATGAGCAAGGACACAAAAATTGTCAGTAAAGTACTTGTACACGAGTTCGAAAAAACGTCATTGACCTTGTTAAAAGATGTTTGCATTGAAAATAATTTGGTTGGTTTAAGAGTCAAAACCGAGGACGACCATATCGGTCTCGAAGGGGCGTCGAGTGAGTTTGACGAAGTCCTGTCGTCAAATCTCGACCTGGGCAGTGTATTCCTGACCGAAGCGCCTGATAGTAGTGGCGTAAGTGGTTGAGATTTGTGCCTCCAGATTCACCGCAAACGTCCTGAACTACCGATATTTTTACGCAGAGTAACGCGTAAAGAACTTTCTCCTGAAGTCCTTCAAGCGATTGCTGGCAGCTATGAAAACAACAACATTGACCAACTTAACGGTTTGATCAACGAGTATATTTGTAGCAT